>CAZNAQ010000031.1:0-6479 GCA_964571265.1 uncultured Gammaproteobacteria bacterium
AAAAAGAAGTAACAGAGAAGGAGAAAAATGAAGACAAAGTCCTGTTTGAACTGCGAACACCAGATTGAGGCACCGCCCTTTAGACACGGTTACTGCCAAGAAAGAAAAACCATCATCCATTACCCGGGCTATGAGCCCCTGAGTTGTGGCTCTTACACTCAAAAGAGCCCCTGTCTTAAATGCGCATTCATGACCCCAGATGACAAACTTTGTCTGATAAACTCCAAGATCGACAGAGACGGATATTGCTCCGCCAAGGTTCAGGTCAGTTGCTATAACTGCGCTTCTGGAAAATCAGAAGTAAACTTCTGTTTACAACAACACAAACAGATAGACCAAGACCCAAGACCCTGCCACGGCTACATCTCTGCCTTTCTGGTGGAGGAAATGAAACAAATGACGACTAATTAAAAATCAAGGTTTCCAACAAAAAGACCGAAGCACTATGCTTCGGTCTTTTATTATCTGATTCCTAAAAACTTTATCTGGACAAAACCTCATCAGCCTTTTTAAACAGATCTCCTATCCTAGAGTCTCTTATGCCAGAACCGTATTCTTCCTCAGTCATTGCAAAACATTGGGCCGCCTCCTCAGACAAAACCCAACTACACTCTCCGTCCACTGACTCACAACTAACACCCTCCTCCTGTAGACAATCCGCCCCTCGAAGATATTCACAGGTACTGACCGCTCCGGGGTCATCAGTGCAAAGTTCTCCGCCACAACCTCCGATATAGCACTCGTTATCACCGTTACTGGAAACACTGTCCTGATCTTGATCTTCCAAAACCTCAATACTTAAAATAATGTTTTTTATCACATCTTTATAGCCGATTTCTTGGGGATCAGCAATAAACTCAGATGTGATTATGGCCATCTCTTCTTTTTCAAAAACCAAGAATCTATGCTCAGCCCCCAAGCCGCCCTCTATCTTAAACATTATTACTTCTAGACCATTAACTTCTGTGTTCTCTGGCTCGGAAACAGGTTCAGAGACCTGGGTTCTTTGCTCAAACTCTTGTTGGGCCACCTCTTCCAAGTCACTGTCCTCAAGTTCCTTGGTGTCTATAAAAAGGGTAAAACCGTCGGTTATCTCGGTCCCCTCTTCACTTTCCTCGCCCAAATAAGTGATCTTTATTCTTTGATCTTCGTACTCCAGGTCAGCCACCTCAGGATAATCAAAAACCACTCCTTTTTCCTGACTCTCATAACTCACAAATCCTGGAACCTCCTCTACCACTCTTATGAAAGAAGCGGTTGCCTGGGCCGGGTAACTCTCCAAGACCACCCCGGTGCTCCAAACCTCCACCATATCGCCCAACTCCCGGTCATTAAAAGAAAGAGTTTCTCCTTTTTTGCCCTCTATTTCCACCACTCCGGGAACAGTGAACCAAATGGCATTCCCCTGCAACCTGTCTATTTGACCCTCATAATCATCAACATCCCCTTCCAGTCCTTCGGCTACCAGAATTTTATCTTCGGAAACAGAGTAGATCTTTCCTCTAATATCAGGATCTCCGCTTACATCTCTTTCCTCATCCAAACCGACGAAAAAATAAACAAATACAAACATTAAAATCACAAAAATAACCAAAAAGGCTAATAATTTTTTCATAAATCATTTTTTATTTATAAATCATCTACTTAAAAATATATCAAATAATCCCTCTCTGGTCAAAAATCAAAAGTATGATATTATTACATGTGATGAAAAAAAATCTTTTAATAACAACTATGTTAGCGACCCTTCTTCTGGGAGGTATTGCCTTGGGTGGTCTTTTTTTGTTGGATGACCCCGGTGTCGCACCTGAGAGAGAGTTGACTTTTCCGAAAAATGAAGTAAATGACTCCCCAAAAGACCCGCCTGAAAAAGACGAAAGGCCGGAGCCAGACCCCGAGGAGAGACCCGAGATACCGGAAGAAAAACCAGAGCCGACCGAACCGATCACTGAAGAACCAGAACCTAGGCCGGAGCCAGACCCCAACAAAGAACTTCCCCGAGTCGCTATTATAATCGATGACCTGGGAAATAGTTTTGAAGCTGACAGAAAAATAGATATGATCCAAGCTGACCTGAGCTTAGCAGTACTTCCTTTTAGAGAGTACACTAAAAGATCCTTGGACTTTTTCAAGGACAAACAGGAGATCATCCTCCACTTACCCTTAGAACCGAGCAATGAAAGCCAGAAAGAAGAAAAAATGCTTACCGTGGATATGAGCGAAAAGGAAATAGTGGAAAACTTTAATCTGGCCCTAGAGGAAATGGAGTCGCATGTATCAGGGCTTAACAGTCACAAAGGATCTCTTTTTACTTCTGACAAAAAATCTATGCAGATCCTCTTAGAAGAAGTTAAGAATAAGGAATTGTTCTTTGTGGATAGCTTCACTATCGCCTCCTCTGTGACCTTTTCCTTGGCCAAAGAGATGGGCGTAGAAACAGCTAAACGAGACGTTTTTCTGGACGGACAAAGAGATAAGGAGTATATAAGGGACAGGTTGCAGGAAACAGTATCTTTGGCTGAAAGGCAGGGTCAGGCCATAGCCATCGGACACGTCTTTCCGGAAACGATCGAAGTTCTAAAGCAGGAGATGCCTAAACTAAAGACACGGGTCAATTTTGTCGGAGTATCCGAACTTGTGGAATAATTCCCAAGAAGGCAAGTAATATAAAAAAGAAGTTTTTTAAGAAGGCTTCTTTTTTTTGAGGTATATCAAAAAAGAAACCGAGGCCGCCAACAAGGCAGAAGCCCCGATAAGTTCAATCAGTTCTTCCACAAAACTATCCATTAAAAAGAGCCCGATGGGAAAGAGCAAGTTGACCTGCTCCCAGGCCTCCCATTTAATAGCCAATTCTGGATCCCCCAGTCTTAGGGAGAGATCATATAATTTTTGGCCCCAAAGAGTGTAAAGATCCTTATCAAGAATACCTGAAAAGGCGGTCCCTAGAAAAGAAAATGAAGAGGCAAGAAAGTAAAAAATGAAACCGATCACGATATAAAATCTGGTCTTGGAATATTCACGAAGACCGGTCCATCCGTAACGAATCAGGGCATACAAAGGAAGTCCTCCCAAAAGAGCGAAATAAAAAAACTCAAACATGGTACCGCCCCAACCCTGATCAGGTTCATCAAAGGCCACTTGGACATAACTCATAAAAGTGTGCCTGATGTCTCCGGCATCCTCTAAAAGCATAAAAAACAGGGCTATTGCCAAGATGATCCAGAATTTGAACAGCTTCTTAGTCTTGTCAACACTGAAACGACCGGCAAAAAAAGCGGCCAGAACAGCCGAGCCACCCAGACAAAGCCATTGCAAGATCTCTACAATGCCACTATTTCTGCCCCAGTTCTGAAAGAAAAAAGGTCTGTAAGTAAAATAAAAATAATCAGAACTCAAATTGAATAAAGCGTCTCGCAAGCCAAAGATGTTACGTAGGTCTATCAAATAAAAAAGGACCAAAGAGAGCAAAACAAAAACAAGTCCACCTATAAGTATATACTCCGGCCAATCTATCTTTTTAAATAATTTTTTTAATTTCATAACTAAAAAGAACAAAAAACGTATCAAGTTTTAATACTGATTCTTGTCTTAATACTTAATGCTCTAGTCGGTTTTGGGGTTTTTGTCCTTGGCAAGAGCAAACACATAAAGGATCTCCAAAAGCCCCAAAGTATTGATCAAAAGAAGTGCTACAAACCAGGGCAACTGATTATTGCGGGCCGATCTCCAAAGGGCCAAACCCTTCCAATAGAGAGACCAAACAGCTAAAAGCAAGATGATAACTAGATTACTAGAAACGAATTCTTCCATATTCTTATATTTAAGATCTAAAGGCAAACACCATAGCTAAAACAATGAAAATAATTATCACAGGAACAGAGATTATCAGTCCACCCACCAGGTTGTAACCATAAACAGCCAAAGCTCTTTTTACAAAACTATCTGAATTTAACCAACCTTGGTAGTTGTGTGTATCAGTTTTTTGATGATCATTGTTCATAATTTTATTCAATTATTCTTCTTAGGCAAAAAGGCGAAGAGGGCGAAGAAACCGAAAAAACCGTAAAAGCCGTAATTTCCGGTGACAAGACCTAAGAGACCCAAAAGGCCCAAAAATCCCAGATAACCCAAATTCTTTTTAATAAAATCCATGCTCAAAAATAAAATTAATGATAAACATCGCAGGGACTTTTTTGTTATTCCTTTTTGCTGTTTTTGACCACTTCGTAAAAGGCGAACAAGGTAAAACCTACACCAAGACCGATAAAAAGACCGGCTACGAGATGATCGGTCAAAAAACCGACTCCTATTCCGGTCAAAACTCCGGCCGGAATAAACAAGGCTCCGGAATCATCATCTTTCTTTTTTTTGTTTTCTTTTTTCTCTCTTAACATGTTTTTAAATTACAAATTAATTATATACAATTAAACTCCAAAAGGCAATATAGGGATAACTCCCATAATGAAAAGGTAGATCAGTGTAACGAAAGTGGCGTTTCCGAACAGGACAGCCCAAAAGATATGCCTGAATTTGAGCTTGCCCAATCCCAAAGCTATCATCAACAGGTCCTGGGGAAGGGGTGACAGGGAGGTGTAAAGATAAGCAAAGGCAACCGTGGCCCAATAAGACTTACCCTTAAGCCAAGAAGAAAATACCTGAAGACGTTTTCCGCTCAGATCATCCAAAACAAAATGTCCTTTTTGGCCAAGAAAGAAAAAAATAGCATCTCCGACAGCCATGGTAGGAGCCACTATCAAAAGCAATAAAAAAATATTGAACTCTCCGGTGCTCATGAAAGTTATTAAGGTGGCATAATAAGGAGCAGAAGTAAATCCGGAAACCCCTATAAAGGCGGTTACAAATATCAAAAGATAACCCATTTCCAAACCGATCATGTCCACCATCTCCCTGGGAGAGATGAACAAAAGAAGGCTAAACCAGAAAATAACAAACAAAAGTAAAATCAAAAATCCTTTGTGCTTTTTAATGAATTCCATTTTATTATTATAACATGAAGAAGATAAAAAGACATTAAAAAACTCCCCTTGGCAAAAGTAGGCCAAGGGGAGTTTTTATCTGAAACAGGATCTTGGAAGTATCCGATCTATTCGGCAAGATCCTTTCTGATCAAACCACTACCATCCCTTTCTATCAACCACTCAAGAGAGCCATTGTCAGGATCATCAGAAGTGAATTGCAGGGAATATCCATGAGAGTAATCTCGCCATTCCAAATCGCGGAAAAAAGGTGTAAACTGACCCACCTCCACCAACTCCTCGTCATAATCAATTAATTCTAGTATATCTTCCTCACTTAAAGTGAATTTCTTTTCCATATTCACCACGTCGTCAACTGATAAAAAATCTCCGGCAGCCCTGCCTGTTCCCAGGCTGTAAGCCACTGCCTCAGAATCACCTGACCAAACAAAACCCTCAATAGAACCTCTTGCAGGTTCATTGACCATGGAGAGCTCACCTGAATCCAGATCAGCTACGATCACAAAAGAGGTCATGGTGGCCACGGCATAATCATGAACTGAAAATACTAGTTTTTTCTTATCCGGAGAAACAGAAGCAAATCTGTCAAAGAATCCAAAATTGGAAGGATCCACTTCCCTGCCTCCAACCTCAGGAGTCTCCTCGAAAATATCCCAATTATTCTCTATCCATTCTACTAACTCATCAATTGCAAGTTGATAAACTATATTCCCCTCTTCATCAACAACTCTGATCTCCTGGGATTCAATACCCTCTTCAGGTATGAACTCCACTTCCAACTCATCCACCTCGACGCCTGTCTCTATTGTCTCTTCCAAATCACTAATGAATACCTCCAGCTCTTCTAAAAGATCTTCCATGCCTTGTCTAAACTCCTCTTTATCAATATCCCTGTCCTCATAAGAATCTCTTAGATTCCAAAAATCAGTGTCCAGGACATCATGTTTTTCATATAGCTCATTCATTTCCTCTTCTGACAAAAAATCCTCTACCTCTATAATAAGATCTTCGACCAAAACAAACATCTCCTCGACTTCTTGTACCAAGGCATCCTTCTCAGCTTCCCACCCCCCGTTCAAAGACGGATCCGGAGCCTCTCTCGTGATCATGGATATGGATCCAAAAATCACCAAGACCAGACCCACGGCAAAAATTGTCCAAAAAAATTTTCTATCCATATTATTTTTTTAATAATCATTCAAATATTGACCCTAAAAAAATCCAATATTTGTTGATCTTACTATACCATACAAAAAAATTTCTAGTAAAGACAGAGAAGATAATTTCTCCGAGATCCATTTTTTTGATATTATAAGAACAGGTGGAAATTTTAAAGATTTATCAATAAAAACAATGTCATGTTAAAGATAAAAAAATTAACCAAAAAATTCGGGGATCACACAGCCATTAAGGATATTAATCTAGAAATAAAAAAGTTAGAAATCTTTAACTTAATCGGACCTAACGGTTCTGGAAAGAACC
>CAZNAQ010000031.1:6489-6727 GCA_964571265.1 uncultured Gammaproteobacteria bacterium
TACTACTCCCGCACACCCACACGCAGAAGACTCTACCTTAAGCGGTCCTAACCGTTCATGAAAGACCACTATGAACAAAAACATCACTGGGCTCATCCATCCGAGTTCCGGGGATGTTCTGATAAATAACAAAAGTATAAAAAAAGACCCCTTGGAGGCCAAGAAAAAAATGGGCTATATACCGGACGAACCAAAGATCTGGAGTCATATAACCGGAGAAGAGTTCCTTTATTTCTCA
>CAZNAQ010000032.1:0-6664 GCA_964571265.1 uncultured Gammaproteobacteria bacterium
ATACAATTAAATTTAATTTATTTCAGTATATCATCTGAACTAAAAAAAGAAAATTTGTTTTATTTATCCAAGCTGTTATTAGCTAAAAGCAACCCTATGATCAGGCCCAGTATACCGGCAACCATATCCCATTCATTAGGAGTGCGTCCTGGCACAAAACTCTGTAAATATTCGGTAAGAAAGACATAAAAAGAGCCACTTAAAAAAATGGTCAGGTCCAAAAATAACTCCCTGTTTTTTCTGAATTCCCTGGACCCCCAATTAAGGAGGAAAGCTAGTATGCCAAATAAGAAAAAATGAACGACTTTGTCCTGAATAGTAAAACCCTCTGAAGGAGGCAGTTCCGGAAACGGACTCAATAACAGAATAAAAATAAACACAATCCAAGAGAATATAATGAAAAATTTTGCCTCAAAGTGTTTAAACATGTCGGTTGGAGGAAGGATTACTGTTTTCGGTTTGTTTATTATAAAAGTTCAACCCTGTTATTAGTAAAAACATTATGATGATCAGAATGATTATGGCAAATATTTTGCCAGTAGTCTGTAAAAACAAGGCACTACCCCCGAATATTAAGGCAAATAGATAAAAGACTAGGGAAGTTTGGCTCGGCCCCAGACCCCAATTAAGAAGTTTGTGGTGCAAGTGTTTTTTATCAGCTGCTTTAAAGGGATTTTTGCCTTGCCAGAGCCTTCTGACTATAGTCCAGATAAAATCCAAGATAGGAAGTCCAAGTATTAAAAAAGCTATAGCTATTTTACCTCCTGATATAATAGCCAAAACACCTAAAACATAACCCAGAAAAAGAGATCCTCCTTCTCCCAGAAATATTCTGGCCGGATGCCAATTAAAGATCAAAAATCCCAGACAACATGAAGTAAATATTAAGGAGGCAATGGCTATGTCTGGTTGATAATATTCGGTAGTAGTGGTGAAAAGAAATATAACAAATCCTCCAATAGCGGCCACACCAGAGACCAGACCATCAACTCCGTCCAAAAGTTTAGTAGTATACATCATGGCCAATAACCACAAGAAAGTAAAACCATCTCTGAGAACCGTTAAATAATAAGTGGAGTCTCCCCAATTCAATACAGGAATTTTCCAGGTATCAAGATAGATCAGGTCGTTTAAAGGATTAGAGATCTTGCTTATCCCTACCCCCCCGACAATAACGCACAGGATAGCCAAAAGAGGCCAAACAATTTGCCTTGAAGGTTTTAAACCATATTTATCATCCAGAAAACCGCCGATCATCAAAAAAAACCCACCGACAAAGAAGCCTAACCAGTGATGATAATCCAAGTCTCCTGAGACTAGGGTGTTCCGCACCAAAAAAAGACCGATGAAAAAAGCTATAAATATTGCCAGCCCACCCAGCAAGGGAGTGGGTTTTTTATGAATTTTTCTTTTCTTGGACGGTCGGTCCAGAATATCCCATCTCCAGGCTAATTTACTGACAAAAAAAGTTAGAACGGCTGACAAACTTGCCAAAACCAGGAAAATTATGATATAATATTGTTCAAGCATAGTGCTTTGTTCTTTTAATTTAAGAAAAGAAGGAGGAGAAAACATGAGTAGAGGGGTGGCATCAAAGAAGAGGATCCGGAAAAAGATCATGAAAAAGAATTTGAAATGGCTACGGTCCGTTAAGACCGGGGATGACGACAGTATGATTATAGGCGAATACGCCAAATTCTGTCAAAAGTTCTTTTCATGTGCTCGCTTCCGGGCCCTTGCGGAGGAGTTCCGAATGACACCCACCGACCTGAACAAAAGACTCTTTTCTTAAAACCCTCAACCAAGGATGCTTAAAACACTAAGCATCCTTTTTAATTTTTATAATTCTTTAGCCTTTTTAACTTTTATATCGGCATTGTCATCAATGACCACCGTATCTCTTCTCTCCAGCTCTCCGCCCAGGATTTTTTTGGCTACCGGATTCTCAACTTTTTGCCTTAAAACCCTTCTTAGGGGTCTAGCTCCGAATTTAGGATCATAGCCTTCTTCGGCTATTTTTTCTAACATTTTGGATATATCTTTTAACATTAATCCGGTTATTTCCACAATATTTTTCATGCTTAAGGGTTTGAATATTATCACTCCGTCAAATCTGTTAATTAGCTCCGGTTTCATCACCTCCATTAATTTATCGTTTATTAAGACCTCTTTTATCTTTTCAATATCCTGTCCGACTGATATTTGTTTTTTGATATATTCAGAACCGGCATTTGAGGTAGCTATAATAATACTACTGGTAAAGTCGATGGTATTTCCTTGTCCGTCAGTTAATCGACCATCATCCATAACCTGCAAGAAAAGCTCCATTATTTTGGGGTGAGCTTTTTCAAATTCATCTAAAAGAACCAAGGAAAAAGGGTTTTTTCTGACCGCTTCGGTTAAGTAGCCCTTCCTACCCCCGGCATCCCCAATCATCTTTTTAACACTGTCGGCGTGTTGGTATTCACTCATATCGACCCTGAACATAAAATCTTTTTTACCCAAATATACCCTGGCCACTGTTTTGGCCAATTCAGTCTTACCGACACCCGTGGGTCCTAAGAAAAGGAAATTAGCAATAGTCCTTTTTTCTTCTTTTAACTCGACTCGGGCTCGTCTTAGGCTGTTGGCCACCACATCCACGGCTTCGTTTTGGTTGATCATATATTTGTGAATCTCTTTTTCCAGGTCGAGCAACTTCCGACCCTCCTCCTCGGACACGGTATCCACCGGAATATTGGTTATCTGTTTTATTGTTAGGGCCACATCATCCTTGCCGCAGAAAACATATTTTTCTTTTTTGGGCTTGGACTCGAATAACCGGATACCGGTTTGTTCCAGTATTTCTATAGCTTTTTTGGGGAGGTGTTTGTCATGGATGTATCTTTGTGAAAGATTAACCGCTTGTTCTATGGCGTTGTAGGTAAAAAAGACCCCTTTGAATTTAGCCTCCATTCTTCCAATTTTACTTTCAACTATTCTTATGGCCTTATTCCCGAGCGGCTCCTCAATTTTGATCTCTGCCATGCTTTGGGAAAGAGAGCTATTTTCTACGTATTGATAATAATTGGTCATGGAACAGGTGGCCAAACAATAAATACCTCTTCTGGACAAGCCGTCAATTAAAGCCTCTGAAAGATCCATCCCGCCTTCTTTGCCTATTTTTATACCGACTAAGTTATTAATGTTCTTTATATATAACACTATATTTCCGGCCCTAAATATCTCGTCTAGAATCCTTAATATCCTTTCTTCTACTTGAGCTGGATCAGCCCCGCTTGCCAGTCTGGCCACATCTAACTCCAATAGTCTTTTGTCCCATAAAAAGCTGGGAACTTCTTCTTTGACCATCATTCTAGCCACACCTTTAATAATAGTCTTTTTTCCCACTCCTTCATCCCCCACAAGGATCACACCATTATTACTTCCGCTCAGAGCATCAAATACTTGCTTTATTTCTTTATCTCTAGATACACACATATCCAACTTGCCCCACTTGGCCGCTAAAGTCAGATCATAACTGCACCTGTTAAGAAAGGGTGTGGCCACTGATGTATAGGCTCTGTCCATGTTGCTCTTAGGCTTGAATCTGGCCAATTTTCTGTATCTTTCCAGATTTCTTCTGATCTCCTTGTTTATCCTGAACCAATCTTTTATGTTAGCGATCTTTTCTGCATCCACTTTAAGGTCCAGGAGTATCTCGCCTAACATTTTATCCTCTTGTACACAAAAGTCTAGCAGATTCAAGGCTCTAATACTTTGTTGACCCTGATCATAGGCATCCACATAGGCTTGAATAAAAACTTTTTTTGTTCGAGGATCGAATTGCCAAGGAGCTCTTCCGTCCTGAACCCGCTCCTGTTTATCTAATTGCCTCTTTATTTTATCCATTAAACTTTTTTGATCCAAATTCAATCTTACGAATAGAGCTGTAACTTCAGTATCAGAAACAAGAGAAGCGGTGAATATGTGTATTGGAGAAATGTTTTTGTGTTTGAATTTCCTAGACATTTTATACGCTTTAAAAAGGACCTTTTCAGCTTGTCCGCTCAAGGAGTGGGCCGTATTTATCTTGTGTTTATAAGCTCTGGCATCCTCCCAGTCTCTTGGAAGGTCTTCTTCAATCTCCGGAAGTTCGGGAATTTTCATCTCTTCTTGTTTTTCCTTTTTTAACTTGTAGAAACCGAACATAAAAAAAATCAAACCCAACCAGAACACTAGAATAAGGCCGTCTTGATAACGCCAAAACAAAAACTCCTCCCAGTTAAGCAGGTTCGAATAATTGAAATAATACCAAAAAGCCAAAGAAAAAACCCCTAAAAACCCTAAAACAAAAGTGGTAATATCTACGATCTTATCCAATCTATCTTTTAACAAGGGAAACTTAACGTTTTTTTTATTCAGTTTTAGGTCAAAATACAAAAATCTATTCTTAAAAAACATTCCTTGTCCCATTCCTTGGCAGTTGTAACAACTAAAACCCATCTCCCCTTTTCCGCTGCCACTACAATTGGGACAAATTAAGAATTTTTCCTTTTTTTGATCTTTGCTCATTTTATATAAGTTGATAAATAATATTGTAAACGATCACCAAAGGCATAAAGATCCAGGCAATAAAAATAACTACACAAAATAGTAGCCAAAACAAGA
Source organism: uncultured Gammaproteobacteria bacterium (assembly GCA_964571265.1). Lineage (GTDB taxonomy): Bacteria > Patescibacteriota > Patescibacteriia > Patescibacteriales > JAGXOH01 > CAZNAQ01. The sequence continues at coordinate 4,651 of CAZNAQ010000032.1, forward strand.
GGATTACCCCTCTAAAGATTATTTGGATAACCCTCATAAATACACTGATCAAAATCCCGGTAACATCTTTTTGTCCATACATCGGGGTAAAAATGTTTTTCAGCCAAACAAAAAAAGACAAACCTCTCTCTTTTTGGCTCAAAAAATTTTTGAGCCAGGTAAGAAAATCCAAAAACCCCCAAGAATACCACCAAACAGGGAAGTACACCAGATCCATTCCGAGTTGCTTTAAAAGATTAAATGTATTACTGGCCATAGATATCTTATTTCATTCTTCGCTTTTTAGGTCTTTTAATTTATTATAACACAAAAACCTTAAAACAAACAAAAAAGTTTTAAGGTTTTTGTAGGTCTTAGGAAATGGTTTTTATAGCAAAGGAGATCCTTTCCAGGCTTTCTTTTTTTCCTAGGGCGTCAGCCACCTCAAAGGGTCCGGGGCTTTTATCTTTTCCGGTCAAAGAAACCCTTAAGGGCCATAGATAATTACCCACTTTATCATCTTTTTTCTTTATAAGGTCAAAGATTTTTTCTTCAAGAACCTCTCTTTGCCAACTCTTTTCAGGTATCTCTTCTAGGAGCTTGTAAAGGTTTTTCAGGTTTTTCTCAACTTCGTCTTTGGTCATTTTTTTCCACATCAAAATCTCTTTTTCGTATTTCGGCTGTTTTATGAATAGAAATTCGGTCAACTCCCCTATTTCTGACAATTTCTTCAATCTCTCTTGTTCCATTGAAACTACTTTTTTTAAAAATTCCTGTGTCTTTTTGTTGTCTGAAGAGGCTTTTTGAATATTATCCTCTAAGAAGGGTAAGCATTTTTTTGTTAACTCACTGATCTCTGTCTGTCTTATATAGTAGCCGTTTATATAATTCAATTTGTCGACATCGAAAATTGATGAACTTGTTCTGATATCCTCGGGCTTAAATTCCTTTTCAATCTCCTGAATGGACATTATCTCTTTATCTTCCTTGGGGTGCCAACCCAGTAGGGCAATAAAATTGATCAGGGCTTCAGGAAGATAACCTTGTTTTTTGTAGTCTTCTACAGCCACATCATTTTTCCTTTTGCTCAATTTGCCACCGTCTTTATCCAGTATCAGGGGGAGATGGATGAATTTTGGAGCTTCCCAGCCAAAGGACTTGTAGAGGAGTACGTTTTTGGGGAAAGAAGGTAGCCATTCCTCCCCCCTGACCACATGACTTATTTCCATCAAGTGATCGTCCACCACCGAGGCAAATTGGTAAGTTGGTATACCGTCGGACTTTATCAAGACCTGATCTTCCAAGTCTTCAGAAGCAAATTTTATTTCACCTCTTAAAAAATCTCTTACTTTTACCTCTTCTTGGTCAGGCATTTTTTGTCTTATAACGTAACCACTTCCCTGTTCTAATTTTTTGTTCACCTCTTGAGTGCTTAAATTTCTACATCTTTTATCATATCTGGGGGGTAGTTTTTTTTGTTTTTGTTCTTCTCTTAATTTTTCTAATCTCTGGTTGTCACAGAAGCAGTAGTAAGCCCCCCCTGTATCTAGTAGTTTTTTAATGTGTTCTTTATAGATATTTGATCTTTGGCTCTGAATATATGGAGTGTGAGGTCCACCTTGAACAGGACCTTCGTGAAACTCTATTCCGGCCCAACTCAAAATTTCTGTTAGGCCCTGTACGGCTCCGGAAACTTCTCTTTTTTGGTCAGTATCTTCGATTCTAAGGATTGTTTCTCCTTTTTGATTTTTGGCGACCAAATGATTAAATAGGGCGGTTCGTAGTCCTCCTATATGCAGGAATCCGGTCGGAGAAGGAGCAAACCTGGTTCTTGCCTTGATTTTCATATTGAATCTTTATTTAATAATACTTTTTTGGAATTTTTTTACTATTTTTCTGGTCACCTCTCTTCTTACTGGCTGAACAGTTCTTTCCAGGTCTTTGAGATCCACCCATATCCAGTTTCTGTGCTCCCAAAAATTTAGCATGATATCATCATCACTTCCTGTAAATTCGGCAATAAACCAACCTTGGA
>CAZNAQ010000033.1:0-6533 GCA_964571265.1 uncultured Gammaproteobacteria bacterium
ATAAGAACCCCTGCCCACCCTGCCACGGAATTGGTGTAGTTGGGCCAGTCCGAATCTTTCAGCTCCTTCGATCACCATAACAGTAGCATTGGCCACATCAACCCCCACTTCAACCACTGAGGTGGAAACCAGAATATCAAATTCTTGTTTAAGAAAAGAATTCATCACCCCTTCTTTTTCCTTGGCCTTCATTTTTCCGTGCAAAAGATCTATTTTTTTATCAGGAAAGACTTGTTCTTGCAGTCTTAAATATTCTTCTTTACTTGATTTGACTCCCAGTTTGTCAGAGGGGTCCACAAGAGGACAAACAACAAATACTTGCCTGCCCTGATCTATCTGTTCTCTTATGAAATTATAAGCATCTTGTCTTTTTTCTTCAGGCACCACTTTGGTAATTATGGGTTTTTTCTGAGTCGGAAGTTCTTTTATTATGGAAATGTCCAGATCCCCGAATAGGCCCAGAGCCAGAGACCTGGGTATAGGAGTGGCGGTCATGGATAGGAAGTGGGGCGCAGTGAGTTCGTTTCCTGATTTTTTGGTCAAAGTCTTTCTTTGTTCCACTCCGAATCTGTGCTGTTCATCGATTATGGCCAGGACCAGATTTTTAAATTCGATCTTTTCTTGAATTAAGGAGTGGGTCCCTATTACAAGTGAACACTCAGAGCTTATAATATCAGCCTTGTCTTTTTTTGTTTTTGCCTTATCCCAACTTTGGCAGGAAAAATTTATTTTTTTGTTATCTCTACTCAGAAGCCCCAGTTTTATGTTTTGTTTGGCAAATAAACGATTCAGGGAATGGAAATGTTGTTCAGCCAGAATTTCTGTGGGTACCATCAAAACACTTTGTTTATGATCTTTGTTCAGGGCGGTGTTTAAAATGGCAATGGCTGCCACCAAGGTTTTGCCGCTGCCGACATCTCCTTCCAACATTCTGGCCATCGGCCTGCTTTTTTCCAGGTCCTGAATTATTTCCCAGGCCGCCTTCTTTTGGTCATAGGTGGGAGTAAAAGGTAGCTTGGAGACAAATTCTTTTATTTGTTCTTCCATAAAATCCACCTTGATTGCCTTGAGTTCTTTAAGGTCTTTTTTGATCTTTTGGTTTCTGACCTGGATAAGGAAAAGCTCATCAAAGGAAAGTCTATATTTGGATCTTTCTAGCTCCTGCCACGAACTGGGAAAATGAATTTCCTTCAGGGCTGAATCTATGTTTTTTAATCCCAATTTATGCTTTGTTTCATTGGGTAGGTATTCTGGTATTTGAGTGCTTAAATGAAGAACTTTTTTTATCAGATATCGGATCTGTTTTTGGGTAAGTTTTTCTGTGGCCGGATACTGAGGTATTAGTCCCTGGGTGTGGACGGCTTCTTTTTTTCCCTGTCCCAGTTTTTCATAAACAGGGGAGACAAGGAGTGTGTTCCCGGACTCGATCTTGGCTTTTCCAGCCAAAGAAACCTTGTCACCGACCTTTAGATTTTTGGTGATAAAGGACTGGTTAAACCAGATGACCTTGATCTCTCCGCTGTCATCACTGATCAAGGCTTCGGTGATATACATTTTTTTAGCTTGACTCCTTTTGTTTTGGATCAACTCTATATTTCCCACCACATTTACCTCTATTTCTTCTTTTATGTCTGATATGGGGGTAGGCCTAGATAGGTCCTTGTATTTGAAAGGAAAATAAAACAGGGCGTCTCGAGCCCTTTCTATCCCCAGTTTTTTAAATTTGTTAGCGGTAGTTTTTCCTATTCCGGAAATATTTGTTATAGGAGTATTTAGGTTCATATATCTTAAAGAGTCTGTAAATTCCTGTGTGCCCCCAAGAGGATTCGAACCTCTGACCTCCGGCTCCGCAAGCCGACGTTCTATCCGGCTGAACTATAGGGGCTAAAATTCAGTATTGCTTAGTTTAATATAAAAACAAAGCCTGAAATAGTCAAGCATATCCCAGCCTAGAGTCTGAATATTTGGGAAAGTTGTTCTGATAGGGGAGGATTGGTCCTAGAAGTGTCTTCTTCTAAGAAGTCGGACAGAATGTCCCTTACCTTTATAGGGTTGGTATCTTTAAGAGGAATAGTAATTCTATGTTTAAAGAAGCTGTTGAATTCGAAATACAGGTTTTTTACCCCTTGTTTGGGCTTGTAAACAATGGAAAAATTTTTGAATTCGTCATAGTCATAGAAGTTTTTGCCCACCCATATCCCCTCGGTGCTCAAAATTATCTCCACTCTCCTGTGCTTTTCTTCCTCTATCAAGATCAGCATAGTGGTTCCGATTATGATTATCAGGGCGAACAAGAAATTAGCAGTTAACAAAGCCCAGATAAGCATGGCCATACCCAGTCCTCCGGCCACCAAATACCATTTTCCGGTTTTTTCCTTGGCTTGATATTCCGGAACCTCCCAAGAGATTAGTTCTTCTGTTTGCTCTTCAGGTATTTGTTTGTCTTCTTGTTTGTTTTCTTCCATGGTTTGACACTGTTATTTTTATCTTATATATTTTAATTATATCAAAATACGAAATAGAGATAAAGCATCCTGACCAAGATTCGGGATGAATTGAATTTTATCAAAAGGAGAGGTGCCGGAGCGGTCGAACGGGGCACCCTGCTAAGGTGTTGTGCCTTTACGGGCACCGAGGGTTCGAATCCCTCCCTCTCCGCTGTTAGACCTTTTATTTCATTCTCCGGCCACTGCCAGGCCAGTAACTGCTCTAACCTCTTGTTTTTTTAGTACTTGAGCTGCTTCATTCAAAGTAGACCCAGTGGTGGCCACATCATCTATTAAGATGATGTTTTTGTTTTTTATTTCATTTCCGCCTTGCCAAGCAAAACAGCCCACAATATTGTTCTTCCTAAGCGATTTCTTTATTTTTGTTTGAGGTTTTTTGTGTTTGAGTCTTAGAAGGCCCTTATTCAAAGGTAATTCCAGGTTTTGGGCTAATTGAAAAGCAATTAACTCCACTTGATTAAATCCGCGCCAAGCCTGTCTTTTTTTGTGTAAGGGAATGGGGATCACTACGGTCTGTGCTTTTTGATCCAGGATGTCTTCGTCCAAATACTTCACAAAAGAACTTAAAAAATTACCCAGATAAGACCCCAGATCCCTTAAACATCTATATTTTAAAAGTTTTATAGCTTTTTTTATTTTTTCTTGGTGATAATCACCGGCTATATAGAGCCCATCCAGATAGCTTTCTTTTTGACATCTTGAGCAAAGACCTGAAAGAACCGAGTATTTTCGGCATCTCAGGCATTTGGTATGGAATTTGAATTTTAGTTGAGAGTAACAATTATTACAGATCCATACTCCGTCCTTCTCACAGTATATACATTCCACTGGGAATATGGTGTCAACAAGGTAGTCATACAGATTAGAGTATATTTTTTCCCTGTTTATCATCTATAAATCGATTTTATGAACATTTCCGGTTTGGGAATCTGTAAAAAAGATAGTGTTGCCATCACCAGAGACCTGGATATCTGATATGTTGTGCCCATCTCCGGAGACTTCAATGAATTCCTTTTCACCTGTCTCTAAATTTACTTTATATAGATCATCAATGGTCTCTTCAGCCATTTCCGGAAACATTCCTGATCCTTCAGGAAGATCTCTGGGAACACCGCAGTAAACCTCGGTATTAGAAGAAAAAGCGCATTTGTCAGACCAAGTGTTAAGACCCAGGCTCTGCCTATTGGCCCCTATATCCTGCCCACTGGCTTCAGTGGTCCAAAGTTGAGGATTCATGCTGTTTTCACTGGAGTGGACACTGTAGAGCAACCTATCCCCTTGGGTGGACCAAAGAGGTCTAAAATCCCTACCTTCCACTGTGATAGACCTAAAACTTTCGCCGTGTTTTCCTATAAAATGGACATTCTGTCTGTCAAAATCCTCCCCCTCGGTGTACATGGCCACCACCTGTTGGTTTGGTGACCAGTTGGGATAAACTTGGTCGTCGTTTCTACCTATTTTTTCTATCGGGGTTACACTCCCTCCTTCTACATCAGATACGGCCAACCACCTGTTGTCAGGATCCATTCCCAGGCTTTTCATGACCAGTTCATTGCTGTTAGGGGAGAAATCAAAATCCTCCCAGTGTCCGGGAAGAGTGACCTGTCTTTCAGTTTCAAAATCATAAAGAGCCTTGGATCCGTCCCGGGCTTCCAGTACTGCCTTAGACCTGTTTGGGGCCCAGGTTACTTTTTCCAAGTCTGGGAACTCTTTGTCCGAGATGGCAACAATATTGCCATCCTTGTCTACTCGATAAAACTTTCCGTCTTCTGGATTGTAGTATTGGATGCCATCTCCGTCAGGAGTCAGTCCTGCCCCCATGGAAGGAGTTTCGTTCAAGGGGGTGCTGGTGGGCCGGTCATCCCATAATTCATCTTCGTCCAAGTCCTCATCATCCGGATCCTCTCCTGGAAAGGTTCCATCCTCATCATCTGGATCAATGGGGTCTCTCTGACCTTCTTCTGCCTCAGGCAGACCAATCACATCCTCTCCATTTTCAGGGTCGTCTGGATGGGGCTGGCTGGGCGGCTCTTGGTAGAAGAACAGAAAGAATATGAGATAGCCCAAGGTGGCCGCGACCAGGATGATTCCTGCTCCCAGAAAGACTTTTTTGTATCTGAATAAAAAATTCATAGTATTTGGATTTATTTATAATTGTTGTTGGAGCTTAATAGAAATTATGATATAATTGTGGATAAGCTTAAAGTATAGTATAATTTTAAGTATCATCTGCAAGTCAGTTCTTTGGTTACAATTTTACTATATTTTAATAGGATGAGCAAATAATAATTTTAAATTATATTTATGGGATTATTCTCTTCAGATAGTCATTATTTGGGTGTTGACATAGGTTCTTCTTCTGTAAAAATGGTGGAACTTTCCAAAAAAGGAAAGGACATCAAATTGGAAAATTATATTTTCAGTGAAAACAAGCAAGTTGACAGTGAAAAACATGGTGACAGCCAAGTAGAGTATTTGGTTTCTTTAATTAACAAAATGTGGAAGGATGGAAAAATCAAAGGAAAGAACACCGTAGCTACCCTACCGACCTCAGCTGTTTTTTCTTCAGTCATTAATATTTCAGATGTTAACAAAAAGGACCTGGATTCGGCTGTTAACTGGGAAGCCAAGAAAGTTATCCCAGCCGCTTTGGAAGAAATGGTTTTGGACTGGAAAATAATCAACGAAGACAAGGAGAATAAAAATATAAAAATATTTTTAACCGCTTCTCCTAAAAAATTGATAAAGAAATATGTGGAAATATTTAAGAAATCTCAACTCAGTTTGATCAGTTTGGAAACAGAGATCTTTTCTTTGATCAGGTCCTTGGGAATTGAAGAGGATTCTAGTATAATGGTGGTAGAGATAGGAACCCTTAATTCGGATATCTCTATAGTAAAAGGAAGGATCCCGGTGTTAAACAGAAGTATAGATACCGGAGGCCATTTGATCACCAAGACCATCAGCAGTAGTTTAAACATCAGCATGAAGAGAGCTGAGCAGTTCAAGAGAGATCTGGGAGTGACTTCGGTCCAGTCAAACAGTGAGGAAGTGATCCCCAAAACCATCATGAGGACTGTAAATCCGATCGTGGATGAGGTCAAATATATGATCAATCTTTTTGAGAATAAGAATATGGACAAGGTGGAAACAATAGTTCTTGCCGGTGGTTCGGCCTTTTTGCCTAATTTAACAAAGTATCTGTCTAAGACCTTGGATAGGAATGTAGTTGTGGGCGACCCCTGGTATGACATAGTTTATCCCAAGGATATGAAACAGATATTATCAGAAGTAGGCCCCAAGATGGCGGTTGCCATCGGGGCGGCCATGAGGGAGATGGAATAATTTAAAATATGTCTAAAATATTTGATACAAAAAAATCGGGTCCTGCGGATGTGTTAAAAAAGGAAACAGAAAAAGAAAAAAATAAGGATAAAAAGGAGAAGGACAAAGAAAAGGACGCGAAACTTGATAATAAGGGTCTTCGCAGAGAAAGAAATTCCAACGGAGACGTGAAACTTAATCTGATCAAGGACGAAATAGTCAAGGTTTTTGATTGGAAGAAAAATATAGTAGTCCTTCTGATAGCTATATGTTTGACCATAGCTTCCCTTAGTGGGGCTTATTGGGGTATTTCTTGGTGGGGTGCCCAGGAGCAGGAGAAGCAGGTGGAGGAGGTAGTGGACACCAAAAAGATCATTGAATTGAATCAGGAAATAACTATTGCCCAGGAAAGAGTCAGGGAAATAGAGGATTTTGAAAGGAGAATGCAAAAGACTCACGATATGATATCTTCCCACATATATTGGAGTAATTTTTTTGATTTTTTACAGAGAAACACCCTTGCAGAGGTTCATTATTCAGGTTTTTCCGGGGGTGTTGATGGTAATTACTCCTTAACCGCCAGTGCCAACGACTATTCTGTGATAGATGCTCAAATAAAGAGGTTTTTGGATCATGACTATGTTGTAAGAGCTTCGGTTGAAGGGGCGTCGCTTCAATCAACTGAGGACGGTGGAGAGGTTA
>CAZNAQ010000034.1:0-6498 GCA_964571265.1 uncultured Gammaproteobacteria bacterium
ATCCCTTTGAAGAAGTGGAGCTCAGTACTTCATGCATCCATAAATAAAGTCCGGAGCTCCAAGCAAAAGAAGAAGCACTCTTCCAATACCAGCCCCCATAAGGAACTCCGTTAGGAAAATATAGTTCATACACCTTATTGTGTTCTTTTATTCGAAAGGATATTCTTTCGAGTATTTTCTTAGCTTTTTGTTGATAACCATTATTGTGAAGAGCTACTGCGTATATACAACCCAACCAGAGCCAACTGGCATAATTGTTCTGATACCCAGGTGTTCCGACCAACCACATCACGAGTTTTACCCTCCACCAAGAATAAGAAGGATAATTAGTCCTCATAGGAGGATTGTCAAGATGTTTCTTTTCAATATACTCAATGATCCTTTTATTCTTTTTTTGGTCTGATAGTCCAAAAAGCATGGCCAAAACATTACCATCTGTGGAAAAATAATTATATTTTTTTCTCTTATCTATCCAATCAAGATAATAATCCTTACTCCAAAATCTATTGTTTAAGTCATGCGCCACTTGTTCTGCTTTTCCTTTGTAATAATCCTTTATTTTTTTATCACCTGAAAAGTCAGCCAAATAAACCAAATTCTTAAGAGCCTCGGCATACAAGACATTGGTATACAAAACCACTCCTTTTTTAACTATAATATCAGCCCAGTTGGCAAAAAGACCTTCCTTTAAAAGGCCTTTATCCTCATAATCATCAAGCCATTCGACCGCTTTCAAAAGCGGATCAAGATTATCCTTTAAAAACTTCTTATCCCCTGATTCTTTAACATATTTACAAAAAGTTATAATGAACAGGATATTGGGGTCCAAGGCCGAATACAAATAGACTCCGGAATATCTGGGCCTTAAAGACCTTCTTCTTATTTTTAGGCCCATATATTTTAAAAGTACAAAAAAACGATCAATCCTTCTTGGAATATGACCGTTTTTCTTTTGATAGCTGATAAACAAACTCAGATTATCTCGCACTTTTTTGTATTCACCAATACTAAGCAAGCCCCAACAGGCGTAAAAAGAATCCCTGGCCCAAAAATCACTAAAATGGTCCACACTGGCCACTATCCCCTGGTCTTTAAAACATGCTTTTAAATTATTCCTAGCAATCTCAAAAGAATCTTTCATAAAATAACTGAAAATTTATAATAATTTATATTTTATGATAAATTATTTTTAAACTACAATAAAGGGGCTCTTTTAAAGAGCCCCTAATTAGAGTGATTATTGTTTATGCAGCTTTAACAAATAGTCATGATAATCAGGGTCGACTTTTTTTACCCTTTCCATTAATTCTTTGTATTTTTCTGGATGATTCCTCATCATATCCTTTATAAAACTTAAATTCTCCAGAGGGCTAAAAATTTTATCAAATGCATTCAGTAGATCATTTTCAGCCTCCTCGGCCATCTTGAGTAAATCTTCTTTAGGTAAACTTGAGATTATCCTGTGAGCTTCAAAACCGGAAATCCCCTTTCTTTCCTTTAAATAAAAAACAGATAAGACCCTTATTTTTCTAGCAAGTTTTTTAAAGAATTCCTCTTCTGTCAGAACCTCTTCTGTCATAACCCCTCCTTTTTTTGTTTTATATTCCGGGTTAAAGAACTATTATTTGTTTATAAAATTAGCAAAAATCAAAATATAAAGTCAAGAAGATCCGTCCTTTTTCTCTAAAATATTAACAGCAGCAGCCATGCTTCTTACATCATGCAAAGCATTGTGAACACGACCCTTCATGCTCAAACCCACTGCCTGATAAAGGGTGCCACTGGAATATTTTTCCGGATCCAGCCCCCATTCTGCTAATTTGGGTTTTACTCTAATAAACTCGGGTAAAGAAAGATGGATACCAAAATAAGAACAGTTCTGTTTCAAAACCCCCCAATCCTTGTCAAAGGTCCAGATGGGATGAGATCTGCAAAAAAATTCCAGTTTTTTAAAACCTTGTTCAAAATCAACACCCGACTCAAATAATTCTTTTTGGGTGATGCCGGTCAATTCAACAAAAAAAGAAGGTAATTTTTCGGTGTAAGCCGGAAAGGTCAAAACATTGAAGTTGGCCAACTCCTCTCCTTTTCTGTTATCAAATAATATAGCCGCGATCTGGACAACCTGACGCAGATCTTTTTCAGAGGGTCGGCCCAAGCCCTTTCTCATGCCCGGATAGATGTATTCCAGGTCCAAATAAATTCTTTTATCCTCCATTTTTTCTTAATAAAACTTATTTTTCTATTTTAAAACAAAAAATAAAGCACGACAATAAGTCGTGCTTTCTTTTAATTGTCAAATTCAGCCAAAATGGACTCTCTAAATATGGGATATCTGATATGCGATTTAAGTAGACTTTTTGATGGGTCCTGAGTCCTCTCCAGCTCCAATTTGGATCTTAAAGATCTATGGATCTTTTCAATGATCGGAGTTAATTCTCCATACCTATCTCTTAAGATCCACTTTTCAGGAAAAACCAAGTTAAAATACAAACTGGAATAGAATTCAGATTCAAAAACCGAATAAACAGGGAAAGATGAAGTGTATCCGAGTTCACCTTTTTTAACCTCCAAGTCAAAGGAGCTGCTTTTGCCAGAAAAATTATACCTGGGAAAACTGGGTCTCTTAAAAGGATCGCTCCTATGATCAACTGCCAAGAAAACCAGGTCCGAACCCCTGAAAAGATCCTTGTTCATATCTTCGGCGATCCTCTTAACCAGATCAAAAGGAAGACCATGAAAGCTGATAGTGAAACCACAATCCTTGTAATAAAACCTTTGACTAAAGATCTCAAAACCATTGTCCGAACTTGAGTCGCAAAAATTGCGCAAACGAAGATCAAATCTATCCCGGTCCTCTTTGCTTAAAAAGGGCGCTCTTGTCAGGGGCTTCAATTCTTCAGGGTCTCTCAGAAATAACAACATATCAACGTCTGATCCCTTTTTTGAAGAAACAGTATCACGAACACTGTAAAATCTGCCGTAACTCACAGATCCACCGACCACAATACCTTCCACTTCGGGTATGATCTGACAAAAATCGTGGACAGCCTCCAACCTGAGCAGAGTGGCTTGACACGACTCTTCAAGGCCTGGAAAGCGCTTGTTCTTGATCTTGATATCAGGATCTTTAAAAAAACCACTATCCGAGTCATCAAAAACTCCCAGATCCTCCAAAAGCAAACTTCTAAACTCCTCTAAACCGTTGAGGTTATAATAAAAACAAATAAGATCAAGATAATCAGCTATCAATGATCTGTAAAGGAGATAATCTTGATTGTTACTGAGATCAATTTTATTCAATTCGGTCAGTGTCAAACAAAGCTCTTTTCTCCAGTTTGAATTTACCACTTGTTTTTCATCCTTTTTTAAAGAACCAACGATCTCTTCCAAATGTTGCCTTGCCCCAAAATCAAATCCATTATTCATAAGGCACCTCCTTTTGGTTTTTTTATCAATATATAGCCTAAACTGTCTTTGGTCAAACCAATGACCGACTATTGCAAAAAAGTGTTTGATTGTTCTATAATAAGTTAACAAAAAACCCAAAATTTTTGGATCTTTAAAAACCAAAAAAGGAGGAGGCAATGAATAAGATCATTAACTTTGACGAGGCTAAAAAAGCAAAACTCGATCCTGAAAACATGGGACTGGATGACTTCTTAAATAAAACACAATTATTGATCAAGAAAAAGAATAAAAACAGAGAGGAGTTGGTGGAAGTCAACGAAAAAGAACTTGAAGAAGAATTTAGAAGCCTGATACTGGAAGAATTGATCAAAAACAAAATGTTAAACACCGGCCTATTCAAATGCGGTCTATACGTTTCCAAATTACTTAGTTACACTGTTAAAAACATACCTGAAAGTTGGTATGTTGTAGATTATCTGGAAAAAAATTTGGATGACAAAAAAAGACTGGGAAAAGCCGCTGATATGTGCTTCTTGATATGTTCGGTGTTTCAAGAAAGGGGCAATAAAAGGTGTATGAGACTCAAGGACTATCAGAATATGGGGACCACCATATATTTTATGCTCTACTCCTTAAGCGGAAAAGAAATAGCCTTTGAGATGAGTGAAAATTTCAAGACCATGGCCGATCTGACCTCCAGATCTTTTAAGAATATTTAAACCTTTTAAGGACACTTAAATAAAGTGTCCTTTTTTATTTTGTTAACATTGCAGCAAAAGGGTTTACACTTTTAGGAGGTGGATTAAAATAAAATATATTATTATTTACTTTAATTCATACCCTATGAATGCCTATGAACCCAAATATATGCAATTACAATTACAAAAGCTAGATAATATCATTCATAAGAAACAAACAGTAATATCGGTGGCCAAAGAAATGTCTGTTTCCAGACAAACTATCCATAAATGGTTACTAAGATACAAAAGATTCGGAGTAGACGGGATAACTCGAAAACCAAGAAGGAAAAAGACACTCTCCTCCTCCTAACAGAACACCGATCCCGGTGGAACAATGCGTCATAGATCTGGCCCGGAAATATTTTTTTAATGGAGTGGAAACTCTGTCCGACAGACTTCAATACGAACACCGTCTAGCACTCAATCCTACAACAATATACCGGATATTAAAAAGGAACAATGTTCGCTACGGCGACCAGCACACCCATACCCGAAAAAGGTGGAAGAAACAATTATTTTCTCATCAGGAAGCGGGCCAGGAACTACAGATGGACACCAAATATCCCCATGGGTACAAACAAGGAAAAGTGGTCTATACAGTAATAGATGATGCTTCCCGATGGGCCTTTGCCTGGGGCTATTCCCGCGCCAATGCTGATAATACCGTGGATTTTGTGAACCAATTGTTGAAGAAAGCTCCATTTCAGGTTCAAAAGATCCGCACTGATCAGGGTACTGAGTTTTTAAACGACAAATTAAAATATTTATTAGAAGAACATGATATTGAACATCGCAAGAATACCCCGTATTGTCCAGAAGAAAATGGTAAGATAGAGAGGTTCCATTCAACCTTGGCACAAAAGGCTTTTCGGTTCGGTTTTTATCCAAATGAATCATTAGAGGATATGCAATACAAACTCAGTTTATTCATGCATTACTATAATTACCAGAAGAAACACCGGGGTCTGAATATGAATGGATTAACCCCTATGCAAAAATTAAATGAATTGGCTAGTGTAAACTTGACGCTGCAATGTCACATTTTTTGACATTTATTGGAATTTGTGTTATTTTATGGAGATTAAATGTTCTTTTAAAACCAAAAAGAGAGGAGAAAAGAAAAATGATGGCAGGGATAGTTTTTTTTCCTGGATGGCCCAAAATGAAAGGTTTTGTCGAACTCTTCCTTATTGAACTCAATTCCAAGATCGAAAAAGAGGAAATAGAATTGGACCGAGACGGTCTTGTCCTTGTTTCCTATTCAGCCGGAGTTATCAATTTGCTTGATTTTTTTGAAAAAAAGGAAGCAAAAATAAAAAAAATAATTTTAATAGCCCCGGCCGGTCTGACTAATCGAGGATTCTTAAGACACTGCGCATCTTTTGTGCGCGAACTCTACAATTCAGATCTTGGTTTACCCAAGAAAAAGAAAATCTTAGGGGAATGCGTTTACCTTTTTTTGAAAAACCCTTGGAAATTCTGGTGGGAGATAAGGAAGATCAGAAAATACAACCTTATCGAAGAATTAAAAAAAAGGGATATCAAAGAAGTTGACCTGATAATTTCACCTGAAGACATGTTTATAAACCCTAAGAAAGGACTTGTTAAGATAAACAAGAATTTCGATATTTCCTTTAACATGTCTCCCGGGGGGCACTTCGGGATACTAACAGAACCAAAAACATACTCCCAGATCGTAAATGAGAAAATGAAAAAAACCACATCTTAAAAAACCAAAAACCCGAACCAAAAAAGGATCGGGTTTTATTTTTTTCAAGAGAACCTAGATAAAACAGACCTGGCAAACTTCTTGGCTTTTTTAAGGTCTTTTTTGTTGGGTCTGCCTTTATTTATTCCCCCTACAAGTTTTAGTGGTCCGTAAGTATCCCAGCCCCTGCAATCAAACTCCCCTATTACCTTAAACCCCTTGTCTTCCAATATTTTCCGAAAATTGCTGTGAGATCTGTTGAGTATAAAATTTTTCCTTATACCGCTGGTGGAAAACAAAAAACTCTTCTTATTCCTCATTTCCGGAAGATCCTTAATCAGATCGCTAAGATTTTTATGAAATCTAGACAAATATACCCCGGATCCAAAACCGATCAAATCCGCTTTTTCTATATCTTTGTATTTAACTTCCGAGGACTTGAACAACCTGGCTCCCAACACGGAAGCTATCGCCTTGGCCACCTTTTCGGTGTTTCCGTGATGAATAGAGGTGTAAATAATAATAACTTTCATTTAAATGATTTTATTTTAAATAATAAATGTATAAATATTTTATACACACCGAGTTCATTTTCTCAAAGAACCTCTCCCACAGCCTCCCTGTAAGCGCAGTAGTCAC
>CAZNAQ010000035.1:0-6493 GCA_964571265.1 uncultured Gammaproteobacteria bacterium
AAACTTTCTGGCCAACCTCATTCCCTCAATCACCCTTTCTGGATGATTTTCCAGGATGTGGCCATCTTTTTTTATTCCGGGCTCACCTTCGGCAGCATTACAAACTATATATTTTTCAGAAGAAGGTGTATCAGCCACTGTTCTCCATTTTTCTGCCACCGGAAAGTCGCCGCCACCGCGACCCACCAAACCGGCTTGCTCTATCTTTTTTAAGATATTCATAAAAAATATTTTTAAAACAAGTCTTTATTTTTTAATAAAATCTTTTTTGAATATACTCCACCATATCGGCCATCCGATTACTATAACCCCATTCATTGTCATACCAAGAAATTATCTTTACCAAATCTCCGTCCATAACCTTGGTCAAAGAAAGGTCCACAATAGAGCTGGCTGGATCACCGACTATGTCAGCCAAAACTATAGGATCTTCGGTGGCCTTCATAACACCTTTTAGACGACCAGACCCGGAAGCTCTTTTCAGGGCTTGATTAACCTTCTTCTCGGTCACCTTCTTCTCGGTCACAAAAACTATGTCGCACAAAGACCCGACCGGAGTAGGCACCCTTATGGCCATACCGTCAAACTTGCCCTCAAGGGAGGGAAGAATCTTGGTTGTGGCCTGGGCCGCGCCGGTGCTGGTGGGTATGATATTGACTCCGGCAGTCCTTCCTCTTCTGGCATCCTTATGAGGTCCGTCGATTATATTTTGAGTGGAAGTATATGAGTGAACAGTGGTCATGATGGCCTTTTTTATACCGAATTTTTTCTTGATCACATCAGTAACAGGGGCCAGACAATTGGTGGTACAAGAAGCCATGGAAATAATGTCGTCATTCTTGGTGATCTGGTTCTCATTAACACCCAATACCACGGTCCGTATATCATCGGACTTGGCCGGAGCGCTGATGATCACTTTGTCAGCCCCTGCTTCCAAATGCTTGCCAGCCTCTTGGCCGGTCCTAAAAAGGCCGGTGCATTCCAAAACCAAATCAACTCCCATTTTTCCCCAAGGAAGTTCGGAAGGATCCTTCTCGGACAAAACTTTGTATTTCTTTCCATCCACAACCAAGGAATCTTTGGTATAAGTAACTTTTTTATTATATCTTCCATAAGCCGAATCATATTTTAATAGATAGGCTAAAGTTTCCATATCGGAAAGATCGTTAATAGCCACTAAATCGGCCTTAATATCCTTGTCCAAAACAGCTTTAAATACTGTTCGACCAATACGGCCGAAACCATTGATTGCGATCTTCATAATTTTTTAAATATTTAAGGGTTAAATTAATTTGTTTTTATTATAACATAAAATTAAAAATCCTAAAAACAAGCTAACTTGTATTTTAAATTGCCTTGTACTATAATTAAATTAAAATTATTATCTTAATTTTAAACAAGACTACCAAATATATGAATAAGTCAAGAAAAGAAAAAATCAACAAAAGTTCTGTTGTTTGTTTGTTATTAGCCCTGTCATTTACCCCCTTTGGCCAAGTGTTGGCCCAAGAGTTAAAAGAAGATATAACTGAAGGACTGGATCCCAAAGAGGATATTGAGGAGGAAAAAGTTGAGGATAAGTTTAACCCTGGAAACATAATCACTGACAAGGAAATGCTGGACCATAAAGCCATGACCAAACAAGACATTCAAAACTTCCTGGAAGAACAAGGAAGTTTCTTGGCTGATTATGAGACCGATGACGCCCATGGAGAAGTTCGATCAGCTGCAGAAATAATCTATAACGCCACCAACAAGAATTGCGGGAATATAAACCTCCAAAACGCCACCTGGGTGGAAAGAAGAGTAAGCTGTCAAGAGATACCGACAATAAATCCTCAGGCCCTATTGGCCCTTCTGCAAAAAGAAATGAGCTTGATCAGCGACCCAAATCCTTCAGATAGACAACTTAATTGGGCTGCTGGATATGGTTGTCCTGATGGAGGGGTTTGTAGTCCTAGGTGGGAAGGTTTTGGAAAACAAGTTAACAGCGCTGCTCTGCAATTCAGGTATTATATGGACAATCCCAATCATTATAACTTTAAAGAAGGAGAAACATATGAGTTTGACAACCCTTACTCAGAAAAAGAAAAAACAAATGTAGTCACCATAGAAAACACCGCTACTGCCGCTCTGTACAATTACACTCCGCATGTTTATGACGGAAATTACAATTTTTTTCTTATCTGGGAAAAATATTTCAAAAAGAAAGAAGGGGGTCAAACAGGATTGTATCCTGAGGGATCGCTTCTTCAAGTGGAGGGGCAACCAGGAGTTTGGTTGATACAGGATGGTAAAAAGAGGCCCTTTCATAACATGACCGCTCTTAGGTCCAGGTTCGATCCTGATAGAATAATCAAGATAAAAGATGAAGATATACTATCTCCTTACAACACAGGAGCGCCCATAAGTTTAGCCAACTATTCCATTGTCAAATCCCCACAAGGAGACAAATATTTATTAGTGGATGATGTTAAGAGGCCTTTTGCCTCTTCCGAGGTGTTTGCTAAAATAGGTTACAATCCTCAAGAGGTTGTGGAAGCTGACCAGGAAACACTTGATTCCTATAAAACAGGAGAAACTATAACCGAAGATTCAGCCTATCCCACCGGCGCTCTCTTGCAAAACAGGGAAACTGGAGGTATCTACTGGGCCTATGCCGGAGAAAGATACCCCTTGGTAGACAGGGTATTCTTGGATACAAAATTCAGAAACGAAACCATAACCCCTGTCTCAAGACAAAAAATAGAAGAATACCAAAGGGTTGATCCGGTAAAATTCGACAGTGGAAAATTGTTGACAACCCCGAATTCTCCAGCTGTTTATCTAGTTGTAGAAAATGAGTTAAGAGCCTTTATTTCAGGAGAAATATTTGAAGGACTGGGGTATAAATGGGAAAACGTAATATCAGTTCCTGAAAGAGTAATAGATCTGTATGAAAAAGGAGAACTAATAAAAGAAAAATAATATGTCCTTAATAACCTCAGCCATAGTCCCGCACTCCCCCCTACTTATACCCAACATAGGCAAGAAAAACCTGGAATTACTAAAAAAAACCAAGGACTCTTATGAAAAAATAAGGGAAGATATCTATGCCACACAAATAGATACTCTGGTAATAATATCCTCTCACGGAGGCTTTGATGACGAAACTTTTAATGTCAACTTAAGCCCTCAATTTCAAATAAATTTTGAAGATTTCGGGGATTTTTCCACTAAAAAAGACTTAGAAGGAGATATAGTCCTGGCCCACAGGATACAAAAAGAATCAGAAGAAAATGGTAAGCCAATAAGGATAATAGATAAACCTGTCCTGAATCACGGGGTAGGAATTCCTGCTCATCTCTTAACAGAAGGGATGAAAAACTTAAAGGTGGTTCCTCTTTATTGTTCAGAAGCAAGTTTAGAAGAACACTGGACCTGGGGAAACAGGATAAAAGAAGCGGTTCTAAAAAGCAACAAAAGGATAGCTGTAATGACTTCAGCTGATCTGTCTCATAAATTAGACAAGAAATCACCTGCCGGATATAGTCCCAAAGCCTCGGGCTTGGATCAAAAAATAATAAATCATATCCAAAATAAAAAAATTCCGGAACTATTACGTTTTGACCCGGAAGTTTTTGAAGAAACAGCTACTGAAGGAATAAAATCAATAATAGTTTTAGGGGGAGTTTTGGACAAAATGGATTACAAACCAAAACTACTATCTTATGAACACCCTTTTGGGGCCGGCTATATGGTTCTGAAAATGGATTTCTAATCTTGGTTTTTTCTCTGGGTGACCAATTTAAAGAAGTATCTCCACTTTTCCTTATTCTGACAAAGTTCTTTTGTGTCGTTCAAACATTGCTCCACAAAGGTTCGGGGGTTCTCTTTACAAACTTTAAAAACAGAAGATTTTTTGTTTTTAGGTATATTCAACTCCTTTATAACCCAAAGAGCTAGGTCTTGCCACTTGTAAGCAGGTCCTTTTTGAATCGGCTCTTTCTTTTGAAAGATATCTCCTATGTTTTCAAAACCATTGTCTTTTTTCATATATATTGTTAATATCTATTAAATTCACTATAAATAATTTTTTACTTCATGGCAAAAATATTGAATATAATCACCGACCCAGATCCAAATCTAAAAAAACCCTCTCGGAATGTTGACCTTGATTCCATTAAAGATATTCAGGGTTTTTTAGAGAACCTAAAAGAAACAATGGAGAAAAAAGATGGTCTGGGACTGGCTGCTCCACAGGTAGGTGAAAGAATAAGAGTGATAGTTGTTAAAGAAGGTAGCGGGGCAATCTTTATGATAAACCCTGAGATAACCAAAAAATCTTGGGCTAAGGAGTGGTCTGAGGAAGGATGCCTTTCAGTGCCTGATTATTATGGGCAGGTTCAAAGGCATAAAAAAATAACCTGCTCTTATTTGGATGAGAAAGGGAACAAGAAAAAAGTACATTCCCAGGGACTCGGAGCCAGGGTTATACAGCACGAAATCGATCACTTGGATGGTATCTTATTTAAAGATAAGGCTAAAGATCTAAAAAAATCTGGAGAGTAAGGATTCCTTGCCCTTTTGTTTTCTTAACCTATCAATAATCAAGAATATAAGGGTTCCGGAGAGGATCAAGAATAGGAACAAAAAACCTATTTCCTTTATATAGCTGACCAAAAGCTCTTGGTTAGCTCCGAAAAAATAACCCAAGAAGGCTAAAATAACCACCCAGATCCCTGAACCCAGAGCAGTAAAAAAACAGAAGTGTTTTAAGTTCATCTTGGAAAAGCCAGCCGGCAAGGAAATCAATTGCCTTATTACTGGTATCAGGCGACCGGCAAAAGTAGAAATATTTCCGTATTTTAGAAAAAACTTTTCAGATTTTTCCACTTTCTTGGGGCTTATTAAAAGTAATTTGGCAAGTTTGGTCTCAGCAAGCTTGTACACAACCACTCTCCCTAAATGGAGCGCTAAAAAATAATTTATCAAAGCCCCGGCCAAACTGCCGAGGATCCCGGCCAATATCACCCCCAAAAGAGTTAATTCCCCTTGTTGGGCTAAGTAGGCGGCCGGGGGAACTATAACCTCGGAAGGAAAGGGAACAAAAGAGCTTTCCAGGGTCATCAAAAGAAACACGAATTTATAATCCAGAGTATTAATGTAGGCAAAAACCAAGCTGACCAATTCGTTCATAAGAAAATTTTAGTAATTTATATCCTTTTTTATTAAATCATAAAAATAAATTCTTGTCATGAAGAGCCCTGAAAAACAATACAAGACTATATTTGCCGGAACCTCTGATTTTGGATTGGATTCTTTTAGATCTCTATACAAAAGCGAGCGATTCCATATCTCGGCGGTAATAACCCAACCGGACAAAAAAGTCGGCAGAAAAAGATTGCTTACCCCCTCTCCAATTAAAAAAGAAGCTTTAGAAAGAAATATAAAGGTCTGGCAACCACAAGATATATCTGAGATCGAAAAACAAATAAAAGAAGAAGGAGTTGACCTTATGGTGGTCATCTCCTATGGCCAGATCATTCCTAAAAAGATCCTAGACCTTCCCAAGCACGGATGCTTTAATGTTCACGGCTCTTTGTTGCCCAAATACAGAGGTTCAGCTGTTATTTCGGCTCCAATATTGAATGGGGATAAAAAAAGCGGAGTGAGTATAATCAAAATGGACACTGGTCTGGACACCGGAGACATCTTAAAACAAAAAGAGATAATCCTAGACACCCAGGAGACTGCTTCTTCACTACACAAAAAACTGGCCAAACTAGGAGGAGAGATCGTGGAATCCTGTTTAATAGACTACTTAAAAGGCAGAATAGAACCTAAAAAACAAGATGATTCCCGGGCTAGCTATGTGAAAATGTTAAAAAAACAAGATGGCCATTTGAACTGGTCTGAAGAAGCTCAAAAAATAGAAAGAAGAGTAAGGGCCCTAAATCCCTGGCCTGGAACATTTTCCCGTATCAAGGACAAGAACTCTTCTCCAAGGATGTTAAAGATCTTGGAATTGGATCCTGTCATCCTCAGAGACAGTAATCATCCTCCAGGAACCCTGTTTTTAAACAAGAACAAAGAACTGGTCGTTCAATCCGGACAAGGTGTTTTAAAGATAAAAAGTCTTCAACCAGAAGGTAAAAAAAGCATGTCTGGAAAAGATTTTCTTAAAGGATACAAAGAGATGGAAGGAAGACTTCTTGAATAACCAAAAAAAATCTGTTAAATTAAATTCGTGAACTTGATTCAATCAATGTATTTTGGCCCCTTCGTCTATCGGCTAGGACGCATGGTTCTCAGCCATGAAAGACGGGTTCGATTCCCGTAGGGGCTACTAAAAATCAAAAAACAACTCTGAAATTAAATCAGAGTTGTTTTTTTTGACTCTACGATTTTATCAAGTTAACAGATAACTGTTAAAAACCTCCGAGATTTGTTTGATGGTATCTCTTTGACTAAGTTTTATTTCTACCACCGACTCCCAGGCCTAAATCCACTA
>CAZNAQ010000036.1:0-6211 GCA_964571265.1 uncultured Gammaproteobacteria bacterium
CTCAAAATCCCCCTCAATTTCTCTGGAGGGCATTACAAGGAGGTCGCATAAGTTGAGCAAGGCCCATTTTTCCTGCTCATTAATTTCACCCAGAAATATAACACTTTCTTTGTCCAGGTCTAAATTCTTCGCCTTAGTTTTTAAATTTTTTTCCTCAGGCCCTTTACCTGCTATTAAGTATTTCAGGTCTGGGTGTTCGGAGATAATCTTTGGCAAGACCTCGAGAACCTTATCCACACCTTTTCTTTTAACCAGTCTGCCCAAGCTCAGAAGTAGGAACTTATCCTTTAGACTGTATGTTTTTAACAGTCTTTCTTTATCATCTTTTATCTTATCATATTTTGGGGGTTTATCGACTCCCGGATTTAATATCTTTATGTCCAGGGAATGATCCTTCATTTCTTTCTTGATCAGTTCTGCCACATAACTATTGCCGCAGATTATCTTATCGGCTCGTTTAAGTATTTTTTTGCTTATATATTTCTTCCTTCTCTTTTTTAAAGCCCAGGTCCAATCCATGCCATGGATAATGACCACGTACTTAAAATTGATAAAAAAAGATAAGAGGTAGGCAGCGATCCCCAGGGGCAGTATTTGACCCACTAGGACAATTGATACTTTCTCTCTTTTTATTGTTTGAGCCAGTGATCGTATGGCTGGTAACCAATTTGGTTTTATTGATCTGTTGAAAAGTTTTTTGTTTAAAACTCTGACATTGTCATATTTTTGATCATCCTTTTTTTCGGTCAAAACCAGGATGTCTTTGTTCGGCCAATTCAAGAAGAGATTGTGGTAATAGTTGGCTACTCCTCCTTTTTGGGGTGGAAACTCGCTTGTAAAAAGTAGGGTTTTCATATTTTATATCATTTTCTTTTTAAATACAGATTGAAAAATACTATAAACATCCTGTTTGTTATAACCTTTTAGTAAAAACAGAGCAATAAAGTAAATCAATGCAGCCGGAGGTATAATCAAAAAGGCATTCAAAGTTTGTTTGAAAAACACGACCAAGGTTCCCATTATAGCCGCGGCTGTTATGGTTTTAAGTAAAAGCAATACCAATTTTTTTCGGTTGTATTTGATAGTTTTTTCAACCCAATAAAATCCTAAGCAGATCATTAAGAAATTTGTAAGAAGAACTGTGATGCTGGCTCCGACAGCTTGAAATTTGGGAATAAGGATAATGTTCAGACCTATGCTCAAAAGGGTTACTATAACCATGTTTAAGGTATTGAATTTTTGTTTGTCACAGGCGTTTAACAAGGATCCTATGGGAAAGTTAATGAATATAAAGAATAAAGCTATGATGGTTATCTGCATGGGAAGGATAGCTCCGCCAAAACCCTCTTCAAATATTAGGACTATCTTATCAGCCAAAAGCACTACCCCGACACTAATAGGAACAGAGATTATCATCAAGTATTTTATAGCTCTTTCAAAAGAGATAGCCAATTGTTCTTTGTTGTGAAGCCAGTAATAACTCATGGCCGGATAAAGAGAGGCCACAAAGGCCAGGGGTAAGAATTGTAAGGCAAAAATAATTCTGAAAGCTATTTGATAGTATCCCACATATTTGTCTCCGGCCAAAATTGACAAAAGAACTGTATCAAAATACATGTAGAATCTCTGGAACAAAGCAAAAAGACCAAAAGGGACAGCCAGTTTACTTATATGGATTATCAAGTTTTTGTTAAATACCGGTTTTATGGTTAGGTTTAGTTTTCTCCAGAGCACTAGGGATGAGTAGGAGAAATTAAAAAAACTGGCCACTACTAGAGCTCCCATAACCCACAACAGGCTCATTCCGCTGTAAACCGCTATTAGACCCAAGATCATTACTATTAATTGAAAGACCACAGATCCTATGCTTTCATAGATAAGGTTGTGAAAACCCCTGACCACAGCAAAAAAAGTAGTGGTAAAAGAATCCAGCACCATACATATGCTGGACAAGTAAACCAGATGAATGGTCAGCCTTGGGTATCCCAATAGATGAATTATTAAAAAAGAAGCAGTCAGAGTAATCAAGGCCAAGGGTATTTTTAGAGCCATAACACTGCCCAATAATTCTTGGGCCCTGTTTTTGGTTTTGGCCACCTCCCGCATCAATATATTTATCAAACCCAAATCAATAAAAATAGCCAGGACCGTGGTAAAAGATATGGCGAAATAATATTTACCCAGATTCTCGGCTCCCAGGTTTCTGGCCAATAAAGTGAAGTAGGTAAAGGAAATTATTTTTTGCAGAACCAGGGCTATAGTTAAATAGGAGGTGTTTTTGGCTATATTATTTATTTTTTCTGTCATGTTCCCATTATATCACAATGATTGATAAAAATTAAAACCTTGATTTTTTCTTATATTGACAAAAAAGCCTTATTTTTGTTATTATTATTTTATTGATTTAAGTTAATTAAATAAAAGAAGATATGAAAAAAGATACTCATCCCAATTACCATGAAGAGATCAAGGCTGTTTGTGTCTGCGGTAACAGTTTTATCACCGGATCCACTAAAGAAGAAATCAAAGTTGAGATCTGTGCTAAATGTCATCCTTTCTATACAGGAAAACAAAAATTGGTTGATTCGACTCAAAGAGTAGAAAAATTTCAAGCCAAAGTAAAGGCTCAGAAAGAAGTGTCTAAGACTAAGAAAGGTAAAAAGGTGAAAAAACAGGCTCAAGTTGAGAAGCAAAAGCAAAAACAGACAGAGAATAAAAAATAAATATTTTTTAACGGTTGTTTAGTATTGATCGAAATAGGCTTGACAACCGTTTTTTTAACCCCAAAATATGTATGAGGACATAAAGAAAAATTTTCAAGAACTGGAAAAAAAATTATCAGATCCGGAAATAAATCAGGATATAAAGAAATTATCCGAGGTATCTAAGGAACATTCGTTTTATAAAAAATTAATGGCTCTGGTTTCTGAGTGGGAACAGGTTGATAAAAGTATTAAAGAGAACCAAGAGATTTTGGATGAAGGCGGAGACCAGGAGATCGTGGGTATTGCCGAAGAGGAGTTGTCTGGTTTAAAAGATAGGCAAAAACAGCTTGAGGAAAGGATCGAGGAAGAGCTTTATCCTGATGATCCGAATGATAAAAAGAATGTTATCATGGAAATAAGAGCCGGAACCGGAGGTGATGAATCTGCTCTTTTTGCCGGAGATCTTTTTAGAATGTATTCAAGGTATGCTGAAAAGAATTCTTGGCAAATTCAAATATTGGACTCAAGCAGGGCTGATATAGGAGGTTTCAAGGAAATAACTTTCTTGATCAAAGGAGAAAATGTTTATAAAGATTTGAAGTTTGAGGGAGGTACTCACCGAGTCCAAAGGGTTCCGGAGACAGAAAAATCCGGTCGAATACACACCTCAGCCGCCACTGTGGCTGTTTTACCAGAGGCCGAAGAGGTGGATATAGAGATCAAGGATAATGAATTAAGGGTTGATACTTATTCAGCCTCGGGTCCGGGAGGACAAAGCGTCAACACCAGCAACTCGGCTGTTAGAATAACCCACGAACCGACCGGTATAATGGCTCAATGTCAGGACGAAAAATCACAACAACAGAACAAAGAAAGGGCTATGCAGATCCTGAGAGCCAGGTTATTGGCAAAGAAAGAGGAAGAAGAAAAACAGTCCGAAGAGGAATCTAGAAGAGCCCAGGTGGGCAGTGGTGATAGAAGTGAGAAAATAAGGACTTATAATTTTCCTCAGGATAGGTTGACCGATCACAGAATAAAAAAATCCTGGAATAATCTGGAAACCATATTGGATGGCGGTATAGAAGATATCATCTCCTCTCTTCAAAAAACAGCCAAAGATCTAAAAAAGAAATAAACATATGGACTCAATCAAGGAGTTATTAATAACAGGTCAAGACACCCTTAAAAAAAAGGGTATACCTAGTTATAATTTGGATGCAGAGGTCTTGTTGGCTCAGGCCATAGGACATCCCAGGGAGTTTTTGTATACTTATCCAAGAGAGCCGGTTGAAAAAAGGGTCAAAAACAAGTTTTTAAAATTTTTAGAAAGAAGATCCCAGGGCGAACCCCTGGCTTACATTCTGGGTTATAAAGAGTTCTACGGAATGGATTTTTTGGTCGGCAAGGAGGTTTTAGTTCCTAGGCCAGAAACAGAGAGCTTGGTTAGAGAAGCTATGATCTCTGCTCCCAAGAAGGGTAATTTTAATGTTTGGGACATAGGTACCGGCAGTGGTTGTATAGCCATAACCTTGGCTAAAATACTGGATGAAGAGTTGTGTTTGAATAAAGTTTTTGCTTTGGATATAAGTAAAAAGGCTTTGAATAAAGCTTCTAAGAATGCTCAAAAACATAAAGTTAAAAAACTTAAACTCATTAAATCCGATATTTTAGATCATTTTTTAAAAAATAAAAACAAATATAAAAATATTTTTAAGGAACTGAACATCATAGTGGCCAATTTGCCCTACCTCACCGAAGAACAATATAAAGGGTCGCCTTCCATTCAATATGAACCCAGAAAGGCTCTGGTGGCCTCTGAGGGTGGTTTAAAATGTTATAGAAGACTTTTGGAGCAAATAAGAAAGATTCCGGATTTGAAGTTTATTTTAATACTAGAAATAGATCCTGGACAGGTCTCTGAAATGAAAAAGATAATAAATAAAAATCTTCCTGAATCCGAGATAGAGATAAAAAAGGATTTTTCCAATCAAGATAGGTTGATTAAAGTCAGTTCTTGATTTCTATGTCCTCTCTTTTTGATTCTCTTATAATCTCTATCCAGGTATTTCCTGGATAAAATACAATCTCTTCACCTTCAAGATCGTAATACCTGGTTCTTGTTTCCCGGTCCGGTTTTCTCCATTCGACCTCTTGGCAACTTCCTTTTTGACAGACTAAGCCCTGACCGACACCAATGATATCCAGACTTAACCTAAGATCTTTATCAAGAACCTTTGAATTTACGTATTGCAGGACAATGTTTTGGGCGTTAACAATCTCTTCTTTTTCGTCTTTGTGGGGATGGTTGTTTATATACCTGAGATAACGAGCCTTTTCTTTTTTATACTCCCAATCGACCTGGTAATCTGAAGAAAAGTTTATGCTTACAATCTGGTCTTGTCCTTTTTTTTCAGACAGTTCAGGATCTTTGAATTTCCAGGCTTGAAATTCATTATTTTTTATGTCTGTTTTATTTAGATAGTCTTTTATAAGCTCGGATGAGGTGAATATGTTATAAGGCCTAGGTATGCTTTGATCTCTCCAAAAGTGCTCTTCTTTATAGAATTCATCCAGATTCAAGATAGGATCCAGGGTCAGCTGGGCCAAGGCGGCCGGACTGCCACCGCAGTGGACAAAAAGAGCCGATAGACCTTTGCTCCAATCTATAAAATAGGGTCTGGCACTCCTGATAGGACCTATTTTTTCCAGATCTTGATATCCAGTGAATATCGCCAAATATCTGGTAACACCCCCTTCCACTTCCACTTCATAGACCAGTGGTGCCTGGGAAAGTCCTACCTGGGGCCTTGATTTAGGGTGATTGTCTATTACTAAGGATATTAGATTGGGTTTAACTTTTTCTGGAGATATAAGTCTACCGTCCACAAGGCTGGGTAAACAGTCCTGGCACTCATCTTTTTTTTCTGGGTCTTTCTGTTCTTTAGAAACAAAAAAATCATCCTCTTTTTTAAAAAGGTTCGGTATAATTATTGTGCTTATACTGAATATTAAAATTATTCCAAGTAAAGCAACTAAGATCTTTTGTTTTTTGTTCTTTCCCCTAAAAAAATTTAGGTTCATCTGTTTTTTTGAAGTTGAAAGTTTTATTCTTCTTTTTGTTCCTGTCCTTCTGTAGCTGCTTCTTCGCTTGTTCCTTCTTCACTTGTTTCCTCTGCCTGCTCCTCCTCTTTTTCTTCTTGAGGCGGGGTTACTGTGGCCACTATGTTTTCCGGGTCATCAGCCACTTCGACACCCTTGGGTATGTTCAGGTCTTTAATTTTGATATCATCCTCGAAGTTTTCTAACTTGGAGACATCGACTTCTATTTCATAGACCAGATCACCAGGCAAACATTCAACTTCCAAGGAATCAATGTTTTTAGTAAGATAACCACCTAATTCCTTAACAGCCTTGGCTTCCCCTACAAAACTTAACGGAATTTCAGTATATATCTTCTCATCCATTTTTACCTGATAAAAATCAGCGTGGATTATCTCTTCCTTAAC
>CAZNAQ010000037.1:0-5956 GCA_964571265.1 uncultured Gammaproteobacteria bacterium
TTTTAAGGTACCTAAACTTTATAATTAACCATTATAGAATGATACTGTCAAGCTTTAGGGGTTCTGATTGCTTAAAACCGTATTGACATCAAGACTTTTTGTTTATACAAATTATATTGAAATAAGGTAAAAATAAAATAAGTGGTTTATGTTTGTAAATCCTGGTAAAATAGGAGTAACCTTTTTAAAGATATTCGGGCTGGAGTTCCTGGCCTTGGCAATTATTTTATTTTTACTTTATTATCTTTAATATTATGCCTGAACTACCCGAAGTAGAGACAATCAAAAGGGATCTGCAGGACAAGATAGTCGGACAGGTCGTATCTCGAATAGATATCCGGGACCCTAAATTGGGAACAGGGGATAATTTTGCTTGCCTTAAAGGTAAAACCTTGAAAAGCTTGGACCGTAAAAGTAAGATTTTGATATTTGATTTTGATGATCATAACTCATTGATGATCCACCTTAAAATGACCGGTCAACTTGTCTACAGCAACTCCGAGGAGCTTTTGGCCGGGGGTCACTCCCTTGATCAAAGCGACCTCAAAAAGGGCATCGGAGGCGAGCTTCCCAACAAACACACTCGGGCGATTATCTGTTTTGAGTCAGGGGACAACTTGTTTTTTAATGACCTGAGACGTTTTGGGTATATGAAGCTTTTGGGACCAGAGGAAAAAAAGGGAAAACTAGAGGCCTTAGGCCCGGAACCCTTAAGCAAGGATTTTGATCCGGACTCCTTCAGAAAAATCCTAAAAAAAAGAAAGGTGGCCATAAAAAAACTTCTCCTGGATCAGAAAGTGGTCTCTGGTTTGGGTAATATTTATGTGGATGAGGTTTTGTTTGAGGCCCGAATCAGTCCGGAGAGATTAAGTTGTAAAATAAGCACCCAGGAAGCTGAGAGGCTTTGGTCTGCCATTAGAAAGGTCCTGGAACTAGGATTAAGACATAGAGGCACTACTTTTAACAATTATGTGGACGGATCAGGAAAGAAGGGCAATTTTTCCAAGTTTTTGAAGGTCTATGGCCGGGAAGGGGAGTCTTGTCCTGGTTGTGGAGGTGTGGTAAAAAAGATAAATTTGGCCGGCCGGGGAACTCATTTTTGCCCTGCTTGTCAAAAATAGGCTAAAATCATTGACAAAAACCCCCAAATATATTAGTATAAAGGCACTTTAAAATTTCCAAAACAAAAAAAGGAGGTACTTATGATTGCTGGAAAAGGATCTTTTTCAAAAATTTTGTTAAAACCCCTGCTCATTGCGTTTATTTTCTCTCTCCTCCTCCTCTTCACGGGTTTTGTCACAGTAACTGAAATATTCTCCGGAGGATTGCCGGTGTTCACTAGCGTTTGTTTGACCCTCTTCGGTTTCCTCCTTGGCTACGGTCTGGCCGTAACCAGGGAATAAAAAAACAAATCAAGGCCTGAATTTAAATTCGGGCCTTTTTTATTTGACTTCTGCTCGACAATGAAGTATATTTCAGTTATCAAGCAAATCTTTAGGAGCTTGATTTTTCAAGCCAAGAAATCTTGATCTTAAAGTGCTGCCGGTTCACGATGTTTTCGTGGTGCAGGTATAATTACTTGTAAACTTAAGGGTTGCCGGCAGCCTTTTTTGATTGACTTCCAGCTATTTTTGTATTATTATAGTAGAAAATAGGCCGATTCGGACCACAAAAGAACGAACGGTCCTTCAAAGAAAAAAAGATTATAATTAAGATATCCAGCCTCAAGTCGATTGCAAGGTTCGGCTTTTGTCTGATTCAGTCAGTATATGTCCCAAGACAACATGATAAAAATGGAATGTACCGAGTGTAAGAGGGTTAATTATTTTTCCAGAAAGAATAAAAAGACCACCAAGGAAAGAGTGGAGTTGAAGAAGTTTTGTAAACATTGCGGTTCTCATATTGTGCACAAAGAGACCAAATAATTTTTTTGGCACTTAAATCATAATATCCACCCATGTCTTTATCCAGGTTTTTGACCTTTTTCCTCTTATCGACAGCAGTTTTGTTTTTGCCAGGATGTAGCTTGGAAAAGATTGGTCAGGATACCTATGAAAAACTAGAGTATATTAACCAGAGATTGGGAGGCAATGATGATAAAGCTACCAGCACTGAATCTGTAAGCCAGGCCTCTGATCTGAGCCTGGAACAGAGACAGAAGATAGATGGGTGGTTGGAGGAAAACAACCTTAATCGCTACGGAGACAGCCAGGGGGTTATTTACCCGGGCGGAACTCCCTTGTATAATAAAGAAACAGGGGAGAGTATTAACCGTTTTGATTATATCCTGGAAAGATACCCTGATATTTTGGAAAGAATTAATAACTAGGGACTAGGGTTTCGGGCCCTTGTAATTTATATGCAAAATTTAGAAAAAATTTTAGGAAAAGGTTTTGTTCTGTTTCTTTTGGCAGTCATGATCTATGCTTGTTTTCGGATTTTCGAACCATTTCTAATAGAAATTGTGGTAGCTGCTATTTTAACCTCAATTTTTTACAGACCTTACAAGTGGTTGTCCAATCACCTGGGTGGAAGCAAAAGAATAGCCTCTTTTATTACCTGTTTTCTGGTGGTGCTTTTGGTGATAATACCGGCCATGAACCTGATCGTTCTGGCAGCTCAGGAGTCTATAAGAGCTTATCAGGGAGTGGTGGAGTTTTTTGACAATTCAGGTCTGGACCAGGGCTTTACTGGAGAGTTGATCGATTGGGGGGAAGAGGTCTTGGGAATTGATGGTGAGAATATTTTGGGTTTTGTGGTTGAAGGAGCTAAGAGGTTTAGTAATGTTTTGGTGGACGGAGCCGCTTGGTTTACCAAAGGAACCCTGAATTTTATTTTTTCTCTGATCGCCATAATTTTTGCTATGTTCTTTTTCTTTATAGACGGAGAGAGGTTAGCCAAAAAACTGATGAGCTGGACACCCCTTCCCAAGAAATATGATCAAGAACTGTTTACCAAATTCAGGGAGGTTAGCTATTCCACGGTTTTGGCTACTTTTGCCACCGCCTTTGCTCAAGGTCTGGCCGCTGGTATCGGTTTTGTCATTGTAGGCGTTCCAGCCTTTTTTCTGTCCATAATTACCGCTTTCCTTACCTTGATCCCTTATCTGGGATCCTTTCTGGTTTGGGGTCCGGTAGGTGCCTATCTTTTGCTCACCGGCAACATTTGGCAGGGAGTCTTTATTCTGGTATACGGAGCTTTGATCATAAACTTTATAGATAATATTGTCAGAGCCTATGTCATCAGAGGCAAGTCCCAGGCCCATCCTTTGTTCATAATCTTTTCCATTTTAGGAGGTATAGTGGCTTTCGGTTTCTGGGGAGTTATAATAGGTCCTCTGGTAATTTCTTTGGCTTTGACTATTCTTCACATATATGAGTTAGAGTTCAGTGATCTTTTAACCAGAAACTGATCCTTGGAACTCAACTTTTTCCTCCTCTACTGTTTTAAAACAGTAGAGGAGGTCCCTTGCTTTGAAAAACAAAGAAGTTTACAATATATTTATTGCGGGCGTCGGTTAATGGTAAACCACGGGTCTCCAAAACCCGAACTGGGGGTTCGATTCCTCCCGCCCGTGCAAACCAAAAAACATAGAAGATTTCTATGTTTTTTAAACTCCTTTATTTTGATATAATTCAATAAACGCATTTTTAAAGTTGCTTTCATTTTTTCGTTCCTTTAAAAAATAAAGAGATTCCCAAAAAGGGAGGTGTGTCATGAGTTCCGTACTTTTCTTCACTCTGGTTATAAGCCTGGTCCTTGCTGTTGTTATTTTTACTTCCGTTTTTGCCCTGGCTTTGATAAGCAGGGAGGTTTCAGAAACAAGGATCAACAGATTCAGGTCTTTGGAGGCTTGGCAGGCAAGAATAGGAGAGATCCTGGAAATTAGAAAGAGATCCGAACTTGGCCTGAAAGAGAAGCAAAAGATCGAGGAGTTTGAAAACAGACTAGAAAACACCATGGATTTCCGGTATCACAAAATGAAGAGCGGTATAAAAGAGCTTAAAAGAATGGAGAAAGAGATTCAGGATGAACTACCTCTTCCTGAATAAGAAAAGAGACCCGATCCCAGAAAGGATCGGGTTTTTTATTAAATACCTTTATTGAGACTCAAATTATTGCTATAATTATTAAAAATAATCTTTTAATAATTAATTCTTGTTTTATGAAAAATCTAGGTAATTTGTTTTTGGTCTTCAGTCTGGTTCTTTTGCCGACCACTTTGGTCAAGGCCGAGGATCTTTATTCCGATGACATCCCTGACCCGAACGCGGTTGAGCTTCAGGGGCAAGTGGAGCCGACCACCGGGTCCGGACAAACAGGCGGTTCTGCAGAGGAAGATGATCCCGCCCAAGGAGTTAACATTCAGATCCAAACTCAGGATAAAGAGGATCCTGACAGGCCGGTCTCTTCTGATGGGGCAAGACCGGCTACGCCCGCTCCTGATGTGATGGAAGGAGAAGATTCTGTAAGAGTGGAACCTGACACCGGAGTCGCTCCGAGTGAACAGGCAGAGGATATTCCAGCCGAGCTTACTTATGATGTCAGGGGCGAAGGCGGTCCGAGTCCTGTGGCCGAAGAGAGGCGAAGCAGGGTGGCCAATGCTGTTCAGGAAATACTTCAGGTGGCTGACAGATCCGAGGGTATCGGACAAGAAGTTTCAGTCATAGCCGGAGAACAGCTGGAGTATCAGGAAAGAGCTCAAGAGAGTTTGGACAAGGCCCAGCAAAGAGGCGGTGTGGCCAGATTCTTTTTAGGCCCTGATTACAGGGCTTTAAAGCAGGCCCAGGCGAATTTGGATTTTTTCCATAACAACCTGGAAGAACTTCAAGGGGTCAAGGAGGGCTTGACCGACCCAGAGGATAGGGAAGTGGTACAGGCTCAAATTGATGAACTTGAAGACCTGAGGGATGAACTTCTCCAAGAGGTGGCCGAGGCTGAGCAGGGCTTCAGTCTACTCGGTTGGTTGTTCAGACTTTTTTCCTGATAAGCTCTTTAAGCCCTGTAACTATTGGCTTTTTTTCAATTTAGGTGTATAATACTATTAGTAATTAAATAATAATAATTATTATTTAACCTTTATTCTTTAAAAAGAAAAAAAGATTAAAGGTTAATCTAAGAGCCTTATGGCAAAACTAACCAAAGCTCAAACCGTAAACACTTTAGCCGAGAAAACCGGCTTAAGCAAAAAAGACGTAGCCGCTCTTATGGACGAAATGGCTGACTTGGCTTACAAGGAAGTAAAAAAGAACGGTGAATTCGCTCTTCCGGGATTCGGTAAGTTGGTAAAGACCAAAAGAAAGGCCAGGAAGGGAAGAAATCCGGCCACTGGAGAAGAGATCGACATTCCTGCCAAGACAGTAGTTAAATTCAGATTGTCCAAAGCGGCCAAAGACGCTGTAGCGTAGTTAAATTTACAGACAGAATTAAAAAACCTCCATAGCAACATGGAGGTTTTTTAATTTTTACCAATGATCTGATTCGTTGACTTCAAGACCTTTTTGTGCTTAAATTCTTCAATATAGTCGTACCTTAACACAATAATTTCTTTGAACCTCATAATAAAAGGAGAGTGGGAAATGAAAAACATTTTGAAGTTTTTTATTTTGTTTTTTTTGACATTCTTGAGTCTGTCTTTTTCGGTTTCAGCCACCCCTTCAAAAGAAGATATCACAATATTGAGGCAGGGCGAGAGAGCTTTGTACCCCAAAGAGGATGGCTATATGGTCATCCAACAAGGAGGTGAATCCGTACACATGATCAACAATCCGACCTCAGGCAGATCCAATGTAGATAAGTGGGCCTCTAAAGCAGACATTGAAGATATTTGGAGTTTGGTCTTTGAGCAGGGATCTCTTTATTTTTATGATCGGGAGAGTCATGACCTGGAATGGCAATGGTCCTTTTTCCCTCTTAGAGACAAGGGTGATTTCAGTCGGATAAAATTCTATTATTC
>CAZNAQ010000038.1:0-5841 GCA_964571265.1 uncultured Gammaproteobacteria bacterium
TCATCCGGATATCAGAGAATATTATCAAGTGGGTGGTAAATTGGCGACAGCCATCAAAAAAGCTTTTGACACCGATTATGTAGTGTCTTTGGTTTTGGGAGAGGAAGTGCCTCACGCCCATGTTTGGTTAGTACCCAGGCATGAGAATGACGGTCACGGTGGAGCTATTGATTTAAAAAACTCCAAGGATCTTAATCAGGAGGAAATGGAGGAGGCGGCTAGAAAGATAAAAAATAATCTGTAGTTATGAAGATATTGGTTACCGGTGGAGCCGGTTTTATAGGCTCTAATTTTGTTCATTATTGGTTGCAAAACTATCCTCAGGACAAGGTTTTGAACTTGGATGCTTTGACTTATGCCGGAAACAAGGACAATCTAAGATCGATCGAGGATAACCCCAATCATGTTTTTATACACGGAGATATTAGAGATGAAAAGGTTGTTTCTCAAGCTATGGAAGGGGTGGATCTGGTAGTTCACTTTGCCGCTGAGACCCATGTGGACAGATCCATTACTGAGGCCAAAAATTTTGTTCAAAGCAATGTCGAAGGAACCTGGGTTCTTTTGGAGAGTGCCAAGAACAAGGGCGGGATTCGCTTTCATCACATTTCTACTGATGAGGTTTTCGGATCCCTGGACTTTCAAGACCCTCCTTTTACAGAACAAAGTATCTATGACCCCAGAAGTCCTTATAGTGCCTCTAAGGCCGCGGCTGACCACCTGGTCAGATCCTATTTCCATACTTTCGGTCTTCCTGTGACCATATCCAATTGTAGTAACAATTACGGGCCCTACCAGTATCCGGAAAAATTGATCCCTTTGTTTGTGACCAATTTGATCGAAGGCAAAAAATTACCTGTCTACGGCCAGGGCAAGAATATCAGGGATTGGATCCATGTTGATGACCATAACCAGGGAGTGGACAGGATAATAAGAGAGGGCAGGATAGGAGAAACTTATTGTCTGGGAGGCGGAAACGAGCTTTCCAATCTGGATATAACCGAAAAAATAATCAAATTAATGGGAGCCTCTCAGGATTCCATAGAATATGTAGCTGATAGACCCGGTCATGATCTGCGATATGCCATAGATTATTCCAAGGCGGAAAAGGAGTTGGACTGGAGGCCGAGCAAAGATTTTGAACAGGGCTTGGCTGAGACTATTGAGTGGTACAAGAACAATCCTGATTGGTGGAAGAAATTAAAAGACCAATAATTTAAAACTAAACAATATTTTATGAAATTGATCATCTTTGCCGGGGGCAAGGGTACTAGGTTATGGCCTTTATCCCGAGTCAATTCCCCAAAACAATTTGACAAGATCTTCAACGGTCGATCCACTCTTCAATTGGCTTTCGGTAGAGTGGCCCCGGTATTTGGAACCGAAAATGTTTTTGTTCAAACAATAGAAGATTACAAGGACAGTGTTCGGGAACAATTGCCTGACCTGCCCAAGCAAAATGTTTTGATAGAGCCGGACAGAAGGAATCTGGGTCCGGCTGTCTGCTATGCCGCCAATGAACTTAAGAAAAGAGGTTTCGGAGGTGCCATGTCCATACTTTGGGCTGACCACTTGATGGAAAGACCCTCAGAGTTCGTGGATGCCTTGAATTGCGGTAAAGACCTGATAGAAAAAAACCCTCATCGTTTTGTGTTTTTGGGAGAAAGGGCCAGATTTGCCAACAATAATCTGGGTTGGATCAATGTGGGCGAAGAAAAGGGTGATATTGATGGCAGGCATTATTTCAGCTTTCAGGGTTGGAAATACAAGCCAGACCAGAAGGAGTGCGATCGGATGTATAAGAGTGGTCTGTATTTCTGGAATCCTGGTTATTTCATAACTTCAGTCGAATTCCTTATAGACAGATACAAGGACCTGGCCCCTGACACATATGAAAAGGTGTGCTCCGGTCGTTATTCCGAGGCAGAGGCTATTCATTTCGATCGGGCTATCATTGAGAAAGTCGATCTCTCCAATGCCGTGGTCCTAAAGACCAATATGGGCTGGAGTGATCCCGGAACCCTTTATGCCCTTAAAAAAGCTCTGGAGGACAGCAGGGAATCCAATGTTGTTGAGGGTAAGGTAAGCACGCTTAACACCTCGGACAGCTTATTGTATAATTTAGATAAAGAAAAGGTTTTGGCCGGAGTCGGCCTTAAGGGCATGGTAGTGGTAAACACCCCCGACGCTTTGATCGTGGTTCCTAAGGAAGAAGTGGTTAATGTAACTAATCTGGTCAAGCAAATGAAGGAAGAAGGTTTGCATGATCATCTTTAAAATTAATATCTATGAATAAAAAATTCATTAAATTCGGTTTACTGCCTTTAACATTGGTTTTTTTTGTCGCGGTTTTAGTGTTTTTTCTTATATATTCTTTCAATATCAACAACCCTATCTCTGACAAAGACAATGAGATCTATTTTGCCATAGAAAGCGGACAAGGAGTAAAGACCATCAGTAACAATCTGGAAGAGCATGGCTTGATTCGCTCCCAGTTTTGGTTCGATCTACATGTGTGGTTTACCGGAACTGACAGGGATTTTCAAGTAGGGGGATATATCTTGAATACCAATCAATCCATAAGAGACATAGTCAAGATTTTAACTTCCAGTGAGATCTCCGGTAATGAGGTGACCATTCAAATACCTGAGGGCTGGACCATAGAAAGAATGGGCGAGTACTTTGAGGAAAAAGGTCTTTTCAGTAAGGAGGAGTGGTTGGATGTGGTGGGACACCCCAAAGTGGACTACAGAGAAGAGCCTGATTACCCGGAACCGGTTGATTTTTCTTTGTACTTTGATTTTTTGAGTGAAAAACCGACCAATTTCAGCTGGGAGGGTTATCTGTTTCCTGATACCTATCGGGTCTATAATAACTCCAGACCCGAAGAGGTGGCCGGAGTGATGATAAGGAATTTGGAGTCCAAAATAGATGAAAAGATGTTAAGAGATATCAAAGATCAGGGTTATACCCTTCACGAGGTTTTGACCATGGCCTCGATAATCGAAAAAGAAGTCAGAGAAACCGAGGATATGGAGATAGTTTCCGGAATCTTTTGGAAAAAGTATCGGGAAGGCGGAAGACTTCGCTCCTGCGCTACCTTGGCCTACATCCTAGGAGAGGATAAACCGCGATACTCCATCCAAGATACCCAGGTAAGATCCCCTTACAACACTTATGCTTTAAGCGGTCTGCCTCCGGGGCCGGTGAGCAACCCTGGTCTCAGGGCCATAAGGGCGGCCATATATCCCAGATACACCAATTATAATTTCTTTTTAAGTCGTCCTGATACTGGTGAGACAGTTTTTTCCGAGACCTACAATGAACATGAGGCAAACAAACAAAGATATTTAAATTAAACCATGTTTATTGACAAAGAGTGGAAAAAAGAAAAAAAACTCAAGAATATTGAGAGCAGCGAACCCGAACCCCGGGATCACAACAAGCCGATTATCCTTATTTTTATCGGCTTTGTTGTATTTTTACTGATCGTCATCGTTGGGGTGTTTTGGGCAGTAAAAACATTTCCTGGCTCCTCTCCCTTTAATGGTTCCACTCCGACCACCACTCCGGACCAGGACGATGAAGAAGAAGATTATTCTTTTTCTCATGACGAGGAGAATTTGCTTGAGGGTAGTGAAGAGAGAGTGGATCAGGAGATCAGCACTTCTACTGAACTTATAAAAGCGGAGATGCTAAATTTCGGAGATTTTTATGAACAGATCGAGTATGATTATGATGAGGTTGACCCGGATCAGGGTTATGAGCTTCCTATTGATTCCAAGGTAGAGGTGTCCAATTTTTATGACATAGACAGAAAGATCGATCTGGAGGCTGAGGAAGAAGATCTTAATCTCCATGGTTTTAGTATTATAGACAATCCTTTTTCTGAAGACACTGACAATTTCTATTCTATGTACAGAAAACTTTATGAGGAGCAGATCCCGGTCCTGGTGACCAAGGATTTCCTGAATTATTATTATCAAAATGTTTTAAAGAATAATTATAAGACCATAGAAGGAAATATTTTTTATGAAAATCTGTGGCACATAGCTTCCTCTTTGTATGAAAGGTCCAGATTGCGTTATGAAAGCTTGCTTGAATCCGAAGGTATGAGTAACGACCCCTATGTTCAGGGAGCCAGGATGGAGGTGGCTTATTTCGCCACCGCTTTGGAGTTGCTTCGACCTCGAGAAGATCAGATCTCTGAATCAAGACTTGAGGGTGATAGCAAATTTTCAAGAAGCGAGGCTGATAGATTCTTTGTGGATCTACCTCAATACCTTCAAGATGATGTGCCTCAGGAGGTGGAGCTGATCCTGGAGGCGAGTGAAGATGACGTCAGATCTCCGGTCCTTCTTTATCGCACTGATTACACTAGATTTGACATACCTCAACAGTATCAAGAGAGTTCCAGGTTGGAAAATGTCTATCTTGCTTTCAGGTGGTTGAATTCCTTGTTCCCGATATACTTTGAGGAAGAGAGTTGCCCGGATTGTAAGCTGGACAGGGCTGACTGGAGAATAGTCAATCTAGCCTCTATTTTTATAGCTCATGATTTCAATCAGGAACAGGACCTGAAAAACGATTGGGCCCAAGTCTATAAACTGGTTTCTTTCTTTGATGGTCTTAGGGATGAATTCACCTACATCCATTACGCCCGAAAACTTCAGGATCTTTTGGGTGAAGGTTATAATTTAAAAGATAGTTTTTTTGACAAGGACTTGAGTGATCTGGATGACAAATTGTTGGATTTCAGGCAAAAACTGGTATCTGATTTTGATTTCACTCAAATGGAAGGAGCTCATGATCATACCGCCACTTCCAGTCGTCCTTATATCGGCTTCCGAACCCTTTCTCAGCCCTATATTCCCAATGAATATATATATGAGGAGTTGGTCTATCCCAAGGTGGGTGAATTTTCAGGAACCGATTCCCAGGCCGACAATAGGGACTTAAGGACTGCTTGTGATATAGACAGGGTGCCGCATCGTTGTCTTTCCTCTGGTTGGGATGTGCCCAATTTGATCTATCCGGTCCCCGAGGATTTTGATTATTTCTCTCTTAATACTCTTTACG
The DNA here is from genome assembly GCA_964571265.1 of uncultured Gammaproteobacteria bacterium. Classification (GTDB taxonomy): domain Bacteria; phylum Patescibacteriota; class Patescibacteriia; order Patescibacteriales; family JAGXOH01; genus CAZNAQ01. The sequence goes on from CAZNAQ010000038.1 coordinate 5,080, forward strand.
AAAACTATGACCCCCAAGTGGAGATGCTTCGGAGCCAATTGGAAATTTTTGGTGAATACGCCTGGTTGGCCAGCAACTATTGGAACACCTCTTATATTTACAAACAAGCCTTGGAAAATATAAACCCTCACAATCCTATGCTTTCCAGGCCTCAGTGGGCTGTAAGGAATTTGGAGTCTTTTGTCGGATCTCTTCTTAATACAGAATTGGGCGCGGATAAGCTGGAAGTGTATGAGGGCAGATATCATGGCAATGGTTTTCAACTTGAGGAGATCCCTTTGTCTGAAGAATACACCTACATAGAGCCTAACTTGGCCTTGGTCAGAGAAATGGAGTCTAGCCTGGCCATGATCAGAGGTATGATGAATGATCTGGGTATCTTTGAGAAAGTGGCCTCTGTGGACTCTGAACTTCAAAGAGCCAAAAACAATTTTAAGACTTTAGGAGATATACTAGAAAGACAGTTTAATTCTGACAGGATGGACCCGGATGACAGTAACTTTATCAAAGAAATGACCACCAGGTATAAGGTGGCGGAAGAGAGGGACAAGGAATTGACTCTTGATGACTCTTTAGAGAAGAGTATTCAGGGAGTTAAACTTCTGCTCTTGGTCTATGAAAGGGATGGAAGAAAAGTCATGGGAGCCGGACCGGTCTTCAACTACCAGGAAGATTCCAGAAGGATCATTAGGGGGAGATAGGCGTTGCCATCAAAATTTATTTTCCAAAATTAAAATGTTTTTTATTTGACGAATAAGAACA
>CAZNAQ010000039.1:0-5806 GCA_964571265.1 uncultured Gammaproteobacteria bacterium
CAAATATATATTTATTATTGACTCCCAAGTCACCGCTTTTTTCAGTAATTATCGGCTTTACAAGAACTCTGTAAGCTATACCGAATTGCTTGCCAGACTTGACCGGCGCCTCTTTATCTTCTGTTTGGGTCTTGGCCTTTTGAGTCTCAGCCTTTTTCTTGGGTTTGGCCTTATCTTGGTCACTCTTATACAGATCTTTCATGGAAGCACCTGATTTCTGTGTCTTTTCCTGGTCCTTGGGACTCTCTTCTTCTTTTTTTCTTCTTTTAAATAAAGGCATATATTATTGTTTTACTTTATAGGTTTCTTCTATTTTTTCTACTCCAGGCTTAGTAAAGATCACATTCCTGTGTTTTAATAGATCCAAAATGTTGATATTATTGGAATTGATCATTTTTACTCCTGGTAAGTTGCTGGCTGATCGATTAACTTTATCATCAGTCTCGGCCAAGACCACCAACAAACTCCTCTTTTTGTCACCAGCCTCTCCTAAAACCTTGTTCTCTATTGTTCCCAGAATATCGTTCATCAACTTGGTTTTGTATTCCTTCATCTCCAGGTTGTCCAAAACCGCCAAATTTTGATTATTAAGCTTGTCTGTTAAGGCCATAAAAAGGGCTTTTTGCTTCATTTTCTTGTTGATCTTCTTTTTAAAATTCCGAAGCTTAGTGGGGCCAAAAGTGATTCCTCCGCCAATCCAGATAGGAGACCTGTTGGTCCCGGCCCTGGCTCTTCCGGTTCCTTTCTGGCGCCACGGCTTTCTGCCTCCACCCCTAACCTCGGCTCTTTGTTTGGTGTGGGCCAAGACTTGTCTTTGATTCGACATTTGGGTGGTAACTGCCTGATGCACCAATTCCTGTTTGGCTTCTACACCAAAAATATTCTCAGATAAATTAATATCTCCGACCTTGGTTCCTTTCTGATTGTAAACATTGACCTTAATGGACATATCTAAAAAATTTATTGATTATATTATTTATCTTTAACTTCTTCTTTGGTTTCGGTAGCTTCAGTCTCTTTGGTTGGTTCCTGGGCTTGAGCCTCAGCATCTTCTTCTTTTTTGTCAGTGGCCTCGACCGACTCCTTAGCCTCCGGTTCTTTGTTTTCAGTTTCTTCTACTTCGGTCTTTTCTGCAACTTCTTCTTTTTTAGGAGTATTTTCTTCAGGGGCCTGATATCTCAATTCCCCTTCTCCTTTTATCATGATAAAACCCTTATTTGCTCCGGCAACACCACCTTTCACCAATAAAATGTTATTTTCTTGATCAATATCGATCACTCCCATATTCTTGACTGTTACAGTATCACCACCCATTCGACCAGGCATCCTTTTCCCAGGAAAAACTCGACTCACTCCCATAGCTCCAGAAGAACCAGGCATTCTGACCTGGTCTTTAGTTCCATGGGTCTTTATAGCTCCAGCAAAACCGTGACGCTTTACTACACCTTGAAAACCCCTTCCCTTGGAAGTTCCAGAAACATCAACTCTGTCTCCAGGTTCAAAAGTGCTGACATCGATCTTAGAGCCCACCTTTAAGCCAGACAACTCTTCTTCTGAAACTCGAAACTCTCTCAAGTGTCTGGGTTTGGAGCTAAAAAATTTTAAATGTCCCAATTGGGGTTTTTTGATATTTTTATCCTTCTTGGTGTCAAAACCTACTTGAACCGCGTTATAACCGTCTTTTTCCTTGGTCTTTACCTGGACCACATAGCAGGGGCCGGCCTGTATCTTGGTGACCGGAACCACTACATCCTCTTGCCAGATCTGGGTCATACCTATTTTCTTTCCTAGAATGAATTTCATACTTAAATGTGATTTATAATCTGATTTAATTAAATTAAAAACTGGTTTTTCAACAAAACCAGTGCCTAGATATATTATTAACCAAATCACGACTTAAAACGAAAGGTCGTTCTAACTCGCAATCTAGCTAACCTCCCCAATCATTTTTAGGGTTAGTACACTATTTGTGTTTGTTGAAAGTTACCTCCTTTAATGTCATTAAATTATCACTCTAAGACTTTCTTGAAAGCTGGCCTGCCTCCAAGAGTTTTTAAAGCAATATCTTAACAACCTTATTTGTAAATATACAAATGCTATTTTACTGCATTTTTATTTCTATGTCCACCCCTGCAGGCAAACTCAGACTGCTCAGCTCCTCGACCATTTGAGAAGAGGGTTCCACAATATCAATAACCCTTTTGTGGATTCTCATTTCATACTCATCCTTGGCCTTGCTGTGAACAAAAGTGGATCTGTTGACAGTGTATTGCTTCTTCTCCACCGGCAAAGGGATGGGGCCGAAATACTGAACTCCGTTCTTCTCGATAGTTTCGATTATGGTCTTGGTAGTCTTGTCTATTATCTTGTGATCAAAAGCTTTGATCTTGATCCTGATCTTTTGCTTAAAATCATCTTGACTACTTGCCTGTTTTTCAGTGGTTTTTTTACTCTCCGCCATCTTTTATTACTTTAATTTTTTAGAAATAACTCCCCCTCAAAAACAGGGAGGTGCTTGTAAAATAAGCATTAGTGTTCCGCTGTTTAAAAACAGCGGAACTAAATACCTATTTTATGATCTTGGTAACAACTCCGGCTCCCACGGTCTTACCACCTTCTCTGATAGCGAATTTCTGTTTTTCCTCCAAGGCAATAGGAGCGATCAATTTAATGGTCAAATTAACGGTATCACCAGGCATGACCATTTCTGTACCCTCTGGCAATTCCACTTCTCCGGTAACATCTGTGGTTCTTAGGTAGAATTGAGGTTTGTATCCTTTGAAAAAGGGTTTATGCCTTCCACCTTCTTCTTTGCTCAGGACATAGACTTCGGCTTCGAATTCTGTATGAGGAGTGATGGATCCGGGCTTACATAGAACTTGCCCTCTTTCAACATCATCCTTTTTAGTTCCTCTTAACAGTAGTCCGGCATTGTCTCCGGCAGTTCCTTCATCCAAGGATTTGTTAAACATTTCCACTCCGGTAACCACTGTTTTTTGAGTGTCATGAAGACCAACGATCTCCACTTCCTCATTTACTTTAATGACTCCTCTTTCAATTCTTCCGGTTACCACAGTTCCTCTTCCTTCGATGGAAAAAATGTCCTCAATAGGCATCAAGAAAGGTTTTTCCACATCTCTCTCTGGTTGAGGGATGTACTCATCCAAGGCCTTTAGCAGGTCAAGAATGGGTTGGGCATCATCTCCATCAGGGTTTTCCAAAGCTTTTAAGGCAGAGCCTCTGACAACAGGAACGTCGTCACCAGGGAACTCGTATTGTTTCAAAAGGTCCCTGATCTCCTCTTCAACCAGGTCCACCAACTCTTGGTCCTCAACCATGTCACACTTGTTCAAAAATACGACAATGTAAGGAACACCCACTTGGCGAGCCAATAGGATGTGTTCTCTGGTTTGAGGCATAGGACCATCACTGGCTGCTACTACCAAAATACCACCGTCCATTTGGGCGGCACCGGTGACCATGTTCTTAACATAGTCAGCATGACCCGGACAGTCTACGTGAGCATAATGCTTGTTTTCGGATTCATACTCCACATGCGCAGTAGCAATGGTGATACCTCGATCCTTTTCTTCAGGAGCGGCATCGATCTGATCCACGCTTTTGCTGGAAGCTGACAAACCTTTGGCAGCGGCAACTTTTAAGATTGCAGCTGTTAATGTGGTTTTTCCGTGGTCAACATGACCAATTGTGCCCACATTAATATGGGGTTTACTTCTTTCAAATTTTTCACTCATGGTTAATTGCTCACGGCCCCAGCTTCTCCAATTGGCTTTATAAGGAGGTGCCGGGTTATTACCCACTCAAGGTGGGAACCAGCCGTTTTTGATTATTTATTATTTTTTAAAACTCGCAAAACCCGCCTAAGCGGGGTAGGAAATAAACTAATATATAATTAAATTTATTCTTCTTCTATTTCCTCGGCTCCCCTTTTAATGGTAACCGGGATCTCCCAATTATTCCTTCTGCCTCTGCCGATCTCATCCTCATCCACCTCTTCTTCGTCTTCTTTGTCCTTATCTTCTTTATCCTCATCTTTATCAGCCTCTTGTTCTAGGTCAAAGTTTGAAGGACTTTCCTCGTTCTCGCTATAGCTATAGTAATACAGATTGTCCTCACCTTCATCATCCTCGTCCTCCTCAGGAAGCTCTCCCAGGAAAGACTCGATTATCTTGTATTCATCCAATTCCTTATTCTGATTTTCATTCTTCCAAATAGCGATATTTCGATTTATTTTATCAATTAATTCATCTTCTGTCAAGCTTCCGATATTCTGACACTCATCTCCCATTCGGACCTGAGAAGGGTTGTTGGCAAGCAATTTGTCATATTCATCCAAACTCATGACCACCAAACCCTGACTCTGATCGTTCTCAAACAAGATTATCTTATCACCGGTCCTTTTAACTATCTGTATGGCTTTTTTTATCTTATCTTGAAACATATTCATCAATATATTAGAAATAAACAACTCCTATTTTATACAAAGCTTAAACAAAAGTCAAATCACTGATGATTAGCTATTATTTTATCTAATTTAAGAGTTTTTTTCCTTGATCTTTTCCAGGATGCTATTGGGAACTTCTGCGTAATGAGAGAATTCCATGGTATAGTTGCCTCTGCCTTGGGTCATAGATCTTAACTCAGTGGCGTAACCGAACATCTCTGACAAAGGAACCTTGGCCGAGATGGCCTTGTTCTTACCCCTGTCTCCCATTTGTTCCACATTACCACGACGGGAACTGATATCTCCGTTGACCGAACCCATATAATCTTCAGGGACGATCACTTCCACTTTCATGATCGGTTCAAGTAGTACTGCGGAAGCCTTTTTGGCAGCTTCCTTAAAGGCAAAGATGGCTGCCATTTTAAAAGCCACTTCTGAAGAATCAACCTCGTGATAACTTCCGTCATAGGCAGCGGCCCTAATATCCACCATGGGATAACCGGCCACCACACCACCATCAATAGCTTCTTTAACACCTTTTTCCAGGGAGCCGATGAATTCCTTAGGAATAACTCCTCCCTTGATCTCATCAATGAATTCAAAACCTCCACCTGGCTCCATAGGCTCAATTCTAAGATATACATGACCGTACTGTCCCCTACCTCCGGATTGTTTAATATATTTACCTTCAGCTTCGGCCTTTTGCTTAATAGTCTCTCTGTAAGAAACCTGGGGTTCTCCGATATTGGCCTCCACTTTGAATTCTCGCTTCATTCTATCCACAATAATATCTAGATGTAATTCACCCATCCCGGAAATCAGGGTCTGTCCGGTCTCCTCATCGCTTTCCACTTTAAAAGTGGGGTCTTCTTCAGCCAATTTTTGAAGGGCGTTACTCATTTTCTCTTGATCTACTTTGGTCTTGGGTTCAATAGCGATCCTGATGACCGGTTCCGGAAAAGTAATACTTTCCAACAGAACAGGCCTGGACTCATCACAAAGAGTGTGACCGGTGGTAACTTCTTTTAAGCCGACCACTGCCACAATATCTCCGGCATAGACCTCTTTTACTTCTTCCCTGTGATTGGCATGCATTCTTAACAATCGACCCACTCTTTCCTTTTTACCAGTGGAAGCATTCAGGATGTAGGATCCGGATTGTATAACCCCGCTGTAGATCCTTACAAAACAAAGTTTTCCCACATACGGATCAGTAGCCACCTTAAAGGCCAGACCGGCAAAAGAATCTGAATCATCGGCCTTGATCATGATCTGTTTTTCCTCATTCTTGGGATCAGTTCCTTCCATATCCAAAACATCGATCGGAGAAGGAAGGTAATC
>CAZNAQ010000040.1:0-5698 GCA_964571265.1 uncultured Gammaproteobacteria bacterium
CGGTTTTGGATATTTTGAATAAAGAGGATGTTAATGTGGCTACCCTAGAGGATCCAATCGAGTATTATATTGAAGGGGTTAATCAATCGCAAGTAAAACCGGAGATCGATTACACTTTTGCTTCTGGTCTAAGATCACTTTTGAGGCAAGATCCGGATATATTAATGGTCGGAGAGATCAGAGACACCGAGACTGTTGATCTGTGTATTCATGCCGGTCTGACAGGCCACTTAGTTCTATCCACACTACACACCAATAATGCCATAGATGTTATACCCAGGTTATTGGACATGAAGGTAGAGCCTTATCTTTTGGGATCCACCTTGAATGCGGTTATTTCCCAGAGGTTGGTTAGAAAGATCTGTCCTAAGTGTAAGACTGATTCCGGTTTTCCGGAAGAGTTCAGAGAAAGAGTGGTGTCCGAGTTGGAAGACATACCAAAAAATATCTTAAAAGAAAGAATAAAAGGTTATAGCGAGCAGAAGGACTTGAGTGATTTTACTTTTAGCAGAGGAGCTGGTTGTGCTCATTGCGGTAACAGTGGTTATAAGGACAGGGTAGCTATTGTGGAAATAATCGATATTACCAAAACCCTGCAAAAAAAGATAATTCAAAAGGATCAAAAGATCTCGATTGATGATGTAAAAGAGGATCAAGAGTATATCAGCATGAAACAAGATGGGATTATAAAAGCTATTCAGGGGGTGACTACCATCGAGGAGGTGTTGCGGGTAATAGAAAGTTAAACTTGATTTGCCTTTTTGTGTCAACAGGGTTAATATAAAATTATTACAAATTAAATATTCAAATTGTATGGCGGATAAACAAATCAAAATTTTGTTAGTAGAAGACGATTCATTTTTGTTAAGCATGTATTCTACTAAGTTCGAATTAGAGAATTTTAATGTTCTGATAGCCGAGGACGGTGAAAAGGGCTGGAAATTCGCTCAAACCGAGGATCCGGATGTGATACTTCTGGATATCAAATTACCTAAAATGGATGGTTTTGAGGTTCTAAAAAATATAAAGGAGAACAAGGAAACCGCCAACATTCCCGTAATATTATTGACCAATTTGAGTCAAAAAGAAGACAGGGACAAGGGGCTTGAAATGGGGGCTGATGACTATCTGGTCAAGGCCCACTTTATGCCTTCTGAAGTGGTGGGAAAGATCAAAAAATTGATCGCTAACAAAAAGGATAAGGAATAAATTTAATTTTTAAAAGAATTTGCCTATGGAGATGTCCTCTGTTTTTTTAAATAAAGTCTTAAGTGATGTGGCCAGCAAGCATGCCTCAGGTATTCATTTGGCTGTGGGCAGTGTTCCTATGGTTAAAGAGGGGGATAAATTGTTTCCTATAGCCGATGAAGAGGTTCTGACCGAAAACAAAATCCAGAGTATCCTGGAGAATTTTTTGAAAAAAGAAGAACTCCAGGAGCTTCAAGAAAAAAAAGAGTTGATAGTGGTCAAGGAGTTTTTCGACAAGTTTCGTTTTCGAGTTAATGTTTTTTACCAGAAAGGATTTCCTACTCTGGCCTTTCATTATATTTCTGACAAGATAACCGACTGGGATGAGTTGGATTTTTCTAATTTAGCCAAAAAGGTTATTTCTTTTAATGCCGGTTTGATCATAGTGACCGGACCTAATAATTCAGGTAAGAGCTCCACTGCTGCCAGCATGATAGAGAAAATGAACCAAGAGGAGAGAAAGTATATAGTTACCTTGGAGAGCTTGATGGAAAGATCCTTTGTCAATAAAAAAAGTGTGGTCAATCAAAGACAAGTGGGTAGGGATGTGAGTTCTTACAAGGACGGTCTTTTAAATTGTTTGGAAGAGGATGTGGACGTAGTTTATATAGGAGGTATCAAGGAGGAGTTTGAATCCAATCTTCATCTTATCTTGGATCTGGCTGCCGGAAATTGTTTAGTCATCCTGGAGATGGACACCAAGAATTCCATTAGGACGGTGGAAAAGATCCTAAATATAATGCAGAGAAAAAAATCCCTGGAATCCTCTTGCTACATGTTGGCTGATACTCTTTTGGCTATATTTGCCCAAAAACTCATACCCAACAAACAAGAAGGCCTGTCTTTAGCCTCTGAAGTGCTCTTGGTAAACTCCTCCATAAAATCCCTTATCAGGGACAACAAGATATATCAATTAGAGAATATGATGCAGAATTTTATGGATGAGGGTATGATGAGCATGTCCAAATCTATCAGGGAGTTGGTAAATGATGGTAAAGTTGATCCGAGTGAGGTGCAAAAATTGAACTTGGATATAGATTTTTAATTCGATTTGATTTATGGCGATTTTTAAATACAAAGCCACTAACAACGAGGGCAAAAAAGTCCAGGATCTTATCAATGCCTATAATCAAAGAGCAGCCTCGGAAAAACTTAAAAAAAGAGGACTTAAAGATATCTCCCTGACCAACAAGACCGATAGCTTGGAGTTAAAGTTGACCATGCTCTTGAATAAGGTGACCACTAAGGACATGGTAGCCTTTTCCAGGCAATTTGCTGTTATGGTTTCGGCTAATTTACCCTTGGTGCAATCCTTGAGTATTGTGGCGGAGCAGAATAAAAATGTTACTTTAAAAATTGTTCTTTCTCAAGTGGCTTCAGAGGTTGATGGAGGATCCAGCCATGGCTAAGAGACCTAAGGTTTTTTCCAGTTTTTATGTGAGCATCATTCGTTCGGGTGAAACCTCTGGGAAATTGGATGAATCCTTGACCTATTTGGCAGACGAGATGGAGAGAAATTACGATATGACCAGTAAGATCAAGGGAGCCATGATCTATCCGGTGGTGGTTTTGACCGGGCTGATCGGAGTGGGAGCTTTTATGATGATCTTTATTGTTCCCAGATTGACTCAGATACTTATTGAGAGCGGTGCTGAGCTGCCTTTAACCACCAGGGTGGTTATCGGTTTGTCAGACTTTTTAGCAAGTTATTGGTGGGCCCTTTTGTTGATCATTATCGCTTTAGTTTTTTCTTTTAAGACTACAGCCAAGACCGGTAAGGGCAGGTATTATCTTGATTATATAAAATTAAAGGTCCCGGTGTTCGGGAAGATGTATAGATATATTTATATTGTTCATTTTTCCAGGTCCATGGCCACCCTTATATCAGGAGGAGTTCAGGTAACCACCAGTTTGGAGGTGGTCAAGGGGGTGGTCAGTAACAGGATATATCAGGATCTGATAGAGGCGGCCGAGGAAAAGGTCAAGGAGGGTGATACTGTGTCTTCGGTATTCATGAAAAGTGAAGAGGTTCCTAAAATGGTGTCTCAGATGATAAGTGTGGGTGAAAAGACCGGTAATCTGGATATGGTCTTGGACAGGGTCAGTAAGTTCTATGAAAGAGAGCTTAACAACATAACTAATAATCTTATGAGCCTTTTAGAGCCCTTTATTGTTATAATCATGGGTGTGGGTGTGGGTGTGGTCATGGCCGCTATAATCCTTCCCATGTACAGCGTGGCTCAAGGATTTTAAAATATGATTTTTCCTTTTTTAAAAATATGTTATAATTGTGGATAAGTGATATTTAACAAATTAATAAATAAATTGATTTCTTTTTTGTGGTATTGGTTAGCCATAAAAAAGAGATTGAAAGGAGGTGAATATGAATAACAAAAAAATTATGAACAAAAATTCAAGAGGTTTTACTTTGATCGAGCTGTTGGTGGTTATTGCCATCATCGGTCTTTTGGCCACTATGTCTGTTATTGCCTTGGGTAGTGCCAGAGAAAGCGCCAGGGACTCCAGAAGACTTTCTGATATTAGACAGATGCAGACTGCCCTGGAGATGTATTATAGCAATGTAGGAGAGTACCCCTCTGAGGTGGCAGCAGGGGGTAGTATTGGTGGCGAAGATGGCATTCCTACGTTTATGGCTGAAGTTCCTGCCAACCCTACACCTACTAATGATGGTGATTGTGCATCTGATTTAGAGTATGATTATACTCAGGAAGATGATGGGGCCTCTTACAATATAGAATATTGTATTGGGGGTGATTCTGGAGATATTCCTGGAGGTCTTCATTGTGCCACACCTGCTGGCCTGACTGCAGGAACTGTGTATGCTGGTGACCCAGAGGAACCGGATGGTTGTGAAGGCGAAAGCACCTAAACTTTTTTAAACCATTTAAAAAAACCCTGTCTTGTTATAAAGGCGGGGTTTTTTGTTTGTATATTTATGCTATACTAAAGATAATTGTTTTTTAATTTTTTAAAATGAAAAAAGAGACATATCTTAAAGTGATCGATCGATTACTTCTTGTTTTTTGTTTGCTTCTTGTCTTTTTTTTGCCTTTAATCTTTGGTGGAAAAGAACTTGTTTGGAACGCTTTTACCCTACCTAAGACCCTGTTTTTTCAGATCTTTATTCTGACCCTGACTCTTTTGGGGGTCTTAAGGTTTTTTCTGAGTTCCCGAATCCGTGTTATTGGTCATAAATACTTATATGCTTTTTTATTCTTGCTACTTTTTTCCTTGTTCTCTTCTTCCTTTTTAGCCTTGAATCTTGATCTGAGCATCTGGGGTCGTTACGACAGGATGCAGGGTCTGGTCGGGTTTTTAGGTTATATACTTGTTTTTTTGATTGTTCTGTTTTTTGTTAAAAAGGATTGGATAAAAAAGATTTTGTGGGCCATGGTCCTTTCTTCCGGATTCGTGAGTATTTACGGCCTGATCCAGTATGCCGGATTTGACCCTATAGCCTGGACCGAAAGTGTTTCCTATCCCGGAGGAAGGATAATCTCCACCTTGGGTCAACCCAATTTTTTGGCCCATTTTTTGATAATGGTCATGCCCATAAACATCTTTTTGTTTTTTAGTGCCAAAAAGAGACCGGTTAAAGTATTTTTGGCAAGCTTATTCATTGTTCAGTTTTTGTCTCTGGTGTTTACCTTTAGCAGAGCCGGTTGGTTATCTCTTTTGATAGGTCTTATCATATCCTTCTTGGCTATTTTTTATTTATGTCAATGGAAAAAAATATTTAAGGCATCCGCTGTTTTAGTGGTTATCGTGGTTTTTCTTTTCTTTGGTTTGGCTCTTGGCGGCCCCTCCGCTTTCTCGAAAATAGAAGTACCGGGAGATGGTCATTTTGCAGATCGGATCAGTAACATGCTTACACTGGATCAGGGTTCAGCCAAGATCAGGATAAATTATTGGCAGGCTGCCTGGCAGGAGTTTAGGGATGCTTCTGTGAAGAGAAAAGTTTTTGGCTATGGTCCAGATTCTTTGGCTGATGTTTTTGCTAAGCACTATCAGAAGGATTGGGGTGTTTACGAATATTTGAACAACTACCCCAACCGAGCTCATAACTTTTTCTTTGACACCTTGTTGAGCTTCGGTCTTTTCGGTCTTTTGGCGTTCTTCCTTTTTATTGGCTTTATACTTCTGAAGACAGTTCGATATTTGTATATATACAAAGAAGACAAATCTCAAGATTATTGGCTTGTCTTTACTTTGGGTATCACTTGTTTATTGTATATAGTTAATAATTTCTTCAGCTTTTCCACAGTGACCACCTATGTTTATTTTTATCTGATATTGGGTCTTTTGGTGCTTTTGGTCTTTGAGAAGCATAGGGAAAAGGAGTTAAAGCTTCCGGTCCTTTCTAGAATTATTGTCTTTGTATCCTTGCTTGTTTTTTCCTTTGTTTTCATATTTTATTATAATCTTGACT
>CAZNAQ010000041.1:0-5668 GCA_964571265.1 uncultured Gammaproteobacteria bacterium
GTATTCCAGAGTTGTGGTGGAATTTATGTTGGTTTCCCAACTTATAGTAGCTTCGTGTTTGGTTATGTCATTGATGTCGATGTTTGATATTATGGGAATCTGGTCAAAGATTATGTTTATACTACTTGAGGCCTTATTTTCCGAGGTGTCATAGGCGAATATATTGATTTCGTTATCTCCCTGTTCTAAAGGTATTTCCGCACTCCAGTTTTCGGTTCCGCTGGCTGTGCCTGTGGCAGTGGTAGTCTCGTTTATCCACTCTATTCTATCCACCTCCACATTGTCACTGGCAGTACCAGTAGCGGTGTAGGAGACAATCTCGCTTTGGTGGGTGTAGGGTGTAGTGTCTGGATCAGTGATGTCGAGATCAGGGGGTATAGTATCTTCAATTGTTACAGATGCTCCATCCCAGCTGGAATTAAATTTTTTTGTTTGCGAGTAGTAGACGTATAACAATGAGGTGCTTAAGGTAAGAGAGCCGTCTCCGACAGCTTTGAAGTCAATGTGCCCCAGTTTTACTTCTCCGCTCAGAGGGTCTCCGATGCCACCGTCATTGTTGATATCCAATTTGACTGAGGTGGAGCAGGAATCTGTATCATCAACCACCCAGCCAGCATTATCCAGATCAAGGCTTGGAATAGTGCCTTGATAGTCTATTATGCTAGAATCAAAATCTATATTTACTCTTATTCTCTCCACACTTGTCATATCTTCGGCCTTAAGATCGAATTCAATGTATTGGCCTTGATAGGATTCTTTACTGTCCGGTTCCAAAAAAACATTAACCATCCTGGAGGGGTTGATATACTCTATGATTATGGTTTCACTACTGGGGTTTTCCGAGGTGTCATAGGCGGTTATGGTGATTTCATTTTCTCCGTCTGTCAGGTCTACATCAGCGCTCCATTCTTCGGTACCACTGGCCGTGCCCGTGGCCGAAGTGGTATGGTTTTCCCATTCTATTCGATCCACCTCTACATTATCACTGGCGGTTCCGGTGGCGGTAAAGGAAGGGGTTTCGCTCTCGTGGGTGTAGGGGCTGGTGTCTGGGGCGCTGATGGTCAAATCCGGAGGAGTGGTGTCTTCAACAACTTCAATGGTGGCGGTACCCCAAGCAACATCTTCTATAACGGTAGTGGAGGAACTCCTTATTTCAGAGTCTTCGGTAGAGCTTAATTCGTAGGTTCCGGTGCTACTGGCTTTTAAGACTGTGGTAAGCATTGTTTTCCCGGTACTTACATCAACCGGTTCGCAACTCTCTCTGGATATCTCGGCTATAGCAACGTTTATGGTGGTGGTGGAAACCGAGGTTTCAAGGGAGTAGTCTTCACATCCGTTATAGGTAAGGGCTTCTCCGGCCAAGGTGTCTACTATTTCTATGTTGTCTATATCTATGTTCAGATAGAGGTCACCGGAGTAAAAATCATGATCACTTGATTCAATATCAAAGTCTAGGCTGAACTCCTCCCCCACAGCCACCTCTTTGGTCGGAGGGTTTATATTTACTTCTGTGTTCGCCCCTCCAACTGACTCAGCAGTAGTAATTGAATTGAATAAAAAGATTATTCCAAAAACGGTCAGAAAAAAACTTGTTTTTATTATTTTTTTATAATTCTTTTTTAAGTTTTTCATATATATGTTTTAAACAAATTTTTATTAATATCCATCTCTTATGCCAAATATTATATGCACTTGGTCATTACCCTTATTTTACAAAAAAATACCCAAATTAACAAATTTGGATTATAAGATCTGTCTTGTTTCGGGTCGAGATTAGAGTTTTGTTTAACTGGGTTTTAAGTTTTTGAAAAAGAAGATCACCAAAAACAAAGAGAACACTTCAGTGGCTATCAAGGTGATTATGGCTCCCCAGAGCCCCATTAGAGGCAAAAGTATCAGGAAAAGGACTATCTTGAAGGCAGAGGTGGAGAGCCTTAGGATGTAGAGTTGTTTTTTACTGGCATGGGCCACTAGGGTTTGTCCCAGTATGGCCTTGGGAAAAAGGAGAATGGAGAGGGCAAAAACTTGGGAATAAATCACCGATTCCATGTATTGAGGGAAAAATATTTGAAAGAAATAAGGGGCTATGAGAATGTAGATCGCTACTACAGGGATTATGACCAAGAAGAGTTTGAAGGTCTTTTCCGGTAGAGTTTGTTTTAGGGTGGAAACATTTTTTTGGCTTAATTTGGGCAGACTCAGTTTTGACAGACTGTCCAAGAGGGGTTTTTTGATCTCTTGTAAGGGTTTTAGAGCGAAACTATAGATAGCCAGCTGGACCGGACCCAAAAGATAAAAAACCAGAAGTTTGTCCATTTCCTTGGCCAAGCTACTAGAAAGCCCCATCAGGCTCAAGTGTTTGCCAAACCCAATGGCGGCCGAATCATGTTTTTTGTTAGGCGGATATTTTTTAATAGTAAGCAGAAGAAAGAACAACCTGATAAGGACATTGGAAGAGAAGTGCACCAAGAGGATGATCAAGAGGTTCTGGGTGAAGAACAAAGTGCTTATCATGATCAGAACAGCCAGCACCTTGGTGCTTGATTTGTATTTGGCCAAGGGTTTAAAGTTCTTTTTGCCGTTCAAATAATGCATCCACACCTCCAGAGAAGCAAGAAAGGGGATGAATACACTTATCAAAAGAAAGGAAAACCCCAAGATATTGTTTTCTTGATAGAAATAATAAATTGCTACCAAAATAGATCCCAGGGCTCCCAAAACACCCCATTTCATTTTGGTTTTTAGGATCGGAAACAAGGTGCCCTCATTACCCTTGGCCACCGTCCTGATCAGGGCGGTGTTCATTCCGGATAAAGTGGGTATGGAAAGTATGCCCACAAAGGAGATCACGAATTTGAAAGTTCCGTAAGTTTCCGGCAAAAGCAGGTTGGCAAAAGCGATGGCCGACACCAGGCTGCTCAGGGATATGATCACCTGTCCCAGGCTGAGCCAAAAACCACCTCGGGCCAAATAGACCATGTCGGTCTTGGTATATTTTTGGCTCCAGACAAGGATTTGGGTTAATTTTGTTTTCAATTTTTTAAACATTTGTGAGTCAGTCTAGTATTCAAATCGGTATTCGTGGTATTCATCTCCTTGGCTCATGCATTTAACCTCTTTGATCTTGATCTTTTTACTGCCAGTGATCAATTCCAGCATCTTACTGAAAAAACCTTGAAAGTGGATGCAGGCCAGGGGGTGAGTATCAAAGTCCTTAAGGACAAGTGAGCCCTTTCTTTTTTTCTTGTCAAAATCCTTTAATTCCAAACTTCCTCTGCTAAAGTTCTGGTTCCAGTTCTTTACTCCCTCTTTTAAAGTTTTTTCCGTGGACAAAAAGAATTTTACAAATATCTTGGATACCGAAGACAGAGTGGCCATGGACTTTCCCAACTCAAAGACCTCTTTTTCTCTCCAGTCAAAGATCCTGGCCGAGGCCACAAAAAATATGTGGGCATAGGTTTCAGGGATCCACTTCATATCCCTTAATTCTTCGACATTATCCATTTCAAATCCCATTTCTTTTAGCGTCTTTTTTACTTTTTCCAGACCCTCCTCTCCTTCCTGTTCTCTGACATGGTCTATGTAGTTTTTGATACTCTCTCCTCTCTGCTGTCCTGGTAATTTTTTCAGTTGTTCCACCTCTTGTTTTAATTGGTTATATTTTTTTGGGTGCATATCCGGATCTATTAAAATTTTTGGTGTTGTATAAAAAAAGGCCGATCAACAACCTGGCCTCCTCGGGGGTGCTTTTTTGAAAAATAAAAAACCATTCTTACCATTTTACATAGATCTTGTAGCGTTCTTTTCCCTTGTCCGGCTTTCTTTCTCCTTTAACTTCGACTTTGTCCGCTCCGGTGATCAGTTGTACCTCATGGGAGATAAATCCCCGGATAAAGGCATAGATCAAGGGGTGGTTCTTGAAATCGTTCAAGGATAGGACTATCTCTCCGTGCTTCCCCTTTTTCTTGAATTTCTCCGCTTCCAAGTAACCTCTGGTATACTCCCTTCTCCAAAACTTTCCTGTCGCCTTAACACCTTTTTCTATACTGGCAAAGTACTTGATAAAGACCTTGAGGTGAAGGGATAGTGGAACCGCTGATCTTGCCATCTCGAACACGTCTTCTTCTGTCCAATTGAATAATCTAGCCGCGGCCACTATGAAGGCCTGGGGAACATGTTCCGGGATCAGCTCAGTGTTGGTCAGGTCACCCACATTGCTGATGTCCACTCCCATTTTTTTAAGAAGTTTTTCCAATTCGGCGAATTTTTCTTCTCCCTCCTTTTCTTTTACATATTTTACGAAGTACTTTATGGGTTCGCCTCTCTGTTTGCCGGTATGTTCTTTCAGTTCTTCTATTTCTTCTGACAATTTTTGATAGCTTTGATCGTCCATGATTTTCAAAGTTTATATTTATAATAAAATATTAGCAAGAAATCGTCTTTTTATCTACCCATTCTGCTGATCATGATGGATATGGTCTTCAAGACTATGGACAAGTCCAGAAAAATCGATCTGTTTTTTATGTAAAAAAGGTCATATTGGAGTTTTTTCAAGGTGTCCTCATAACTGGGAGAATGATACTCTCCGGATATTTGGGCCCACCCGGTTATGCCCGGTTTTACCAAGCTTCTTTCCCTGTAAAAAGGTATCTGTTTTTCCAGTTCCTTGGCAAATTCCGGTCGTTCCGGTCTTGGTCCCACGAAACTCATCTCTCCCTTCCAGATATTATATATCTGGGGTAGCTCATCCAGTCGACTCTGTCTCAGGAATTTGCCAAATCTGGTGATACGTTTGTCTTTTTCCTTGGTGGCTTGACCTTCATTGTTCTCGGTGGTCATGGTTCTGAATTTGATCATGGTAAATATCTTTTGGCCTTGACCGACCCGTTTTTGTTTGAAAAACACCGGACCCGAGCTCTCCAACTTGATCATCAGAGCCAGGACCGGATAAAGAGGCAGGGTGAGGATTAGAATAAAAAAACTTAGGAGAAAATCATAGACTCTTTTAAGCCTGTCAAAGACGTTTTTGTTTCCTTCACTCAAGTTTTCCAGAAACCAGGCCTGGTTTATGGTGTCTATGGGTACTTTGCCGGTGATATTCTCAAAGATCTCTGACAGAGAGACATAGTTGATCTTAAGAGGTAGGCAGGCAAAGAGGATGGAGCGTAGCCGGTCCAGGTTCTTGGTCTCATGATTCAGAACGATCGTTTTGATCCCCTTCTTTTTTATCAGTTCTTCCAGTTTTGAGGCTCGATCAAAGACCGGTATGCTTTTGACCTCTTTTTCCTTTTTCTCCGGGTCGAATATGAAGCGAATTCGGTATCCTAGGTGGGGTTTGTTTCGTATCTGGTCTATAAGATACTCTGTCTGTGAATTCAGACCTATTACTGCTAGATTGGTCCTGGGAAGATAGGAGCTTAGGATTCGGCTGAATAATTTTCTCCAGAACATAAAAAGAAGAAAATAAACTCCGGAGAATATGACCAGGTTGGTCCTCGGGGAGATGTTGTCAAAAGAACCTATGATATAAAAGAAGATGATCGAGAGGACCACGGCTGTCCCAAAGTTCTTGACAGTCAACTTCAAGAATTCATAGGTATTGGCCATCAGGCTTAAGTGATAAAGTCGAAAAACATAGAAGCTTAACAGCCAGATGACCAAGAGAATA
>CAZNAQ010000042.1:0-5379 GCA_964571265.1 uncultured Gammaproteobacteria bacterium
GGATCCGCTCCATTAAAACCCTGTGTAAGAGCCTGATAATAGCCGGCCACCGCGATCATGGCCGCGTTATCAGTGGTGTAGGTTTTGTCCGGACAAAAGAATTTGACTGAAGGCAATCTGTCAGACACAGCCTTTTCCAAGCTCTTGCGCAATTCCTGATTGGCTGACACACCCCCGGCCAACATGACCGTCTCGGCCTTGATCTTTTTGGCAGCCTTAAGAGTCTTTTGGGACAAAACATCCACGATCGCCTCCTGAAACTTATAGCAATAGGCAGGGACTTTTTCTCGCCAATCAGGATCATCCTTAATCTTATATAAAAGGGAAGTTTTAAGACCGGAAAAGGAAAAATCAAAATCATTGTTCTTCAACATCGGCCTGGGAAACTCGATATCCGAAGAGACATCCCTATCCTTAAACTCCTCGGCTCTCCGGGATAAGATCGGACCTCCGGGATAACCCAGCTCCATGACTTGAGCTGCTTTGTCAAAAGCCTCTCCAGCTGCATCATCCCTGGTATCCCCGAGTATCTGGTAATCGCCATGACCATACATGGCCAACAACATAGTATGACCCCCGGAAACGGTTAGAACAATTGCCGGAAACCGGATCTCCTTACCAAATTCCAAAAAATTGGAATATATATGACCTTGAATATGATTGATCGGTAACAAAGGAAGATCCCAAGACAGGGACAAACTCTTGGCTGTTTCTACTCCGACCATTAAAGAGCTTACCAGTCCCGGCCCCTTGGTCACTGCCAAGGCATCCAATCCTGAAGAAGCCGTGTTCCTATCCAGCCCGGCTTCTTTCAAGGCTCTCTCAACCACTGGCAAAATATTGAGAACATGTTGTCTGGCAGCCACTTCAGGAATAACTCCGCCATATTCTTTGTGGATATCGATCTGCGAAGAGACAATGTTTGATAATACCTCTATATTATCACCTTTACCGCTGATAATAGAAGCGGCGGTCTCATCGCAACTGGTCTCGATTCCCAGAATTTTCATAATTGACATTATTGATACTTTATACTAATTTTATAATATAATAGTACCTTACAAAAGTTTGTTAAAAATGTAAAATCAAAGACAAAAAAGGAGGAGGAGACATGCAGACTAAAAACAGAAGGATAGTTAACTTGAATGATGCGGTAACAGAAATGGGATCAAACAGAAGTAAAAAAACAGTTTTTTATTTACTGCCCCAGAAAAAAAGGGCGATCCGAAAAAGAGAAGCCTATCTGAAAACAATTGCTGACAAGGACCAGAACTGGTTTGATGGCGGAATTCATCTGAAAAACGGAACTAAACTTGCCTGGAGCGTGGCACCCAAACAAGAAGGATATCTTGGACTGAAAAGGGTCATATTTGACCACTGCAACACCGATTTTTTTCTGCTTTTTCACAAAAGTATCGCCCCGCAATCCCTGATGATGTTTCTGGAAATAGTAAACAGAAAAGAAAGAAAGATCCTTAGATCACTGGGAGTGGATCACCTGGACCTGAGACTCCCCCTGGAACCCAGAGAAACGACCCGAGAATTCTTGATCAACAAACTTCTTCCTAACTAAAAATTTTTTATCTGAAGCCCTTTTTCAAGGGCTTCTTTTATGGAGTTTTCCAAAAACTACTGATCATTGACTAGTTACAAAAATTTTTCTATACTAATAATTAGTTTTGCCTCATCTGAGAGCAAACTTATTTTTTTAAATTCAAAATATTAAGATCAAGCCGCCATCGTCTAGTGGTTAGGACATCAGGTTTTCATCCTGAAGACCGGGGTTCGATTCCCCGTGGCGGTACCAAAAAAAGATCCCTTTAAGGGATCTTTTTCGTTTTAAGAGAAATAAACAAAGGTGCGGCCGGAATTTTTAAAATCCTTTTTTATCCTGTGATAACGAGACCGAACATCCTTTTGGTCCAAAAACTTCAAGACTCTTTTCTTAAGCTGTCCCTTGCCCTTACCGTGGATTATCTCTATCTCAGGAATCTTTTTGTCCAAAGCCTCTTGAACAACTCTTTCCAACTCCTTGTCTATAAGCTCTCCTTGGTTGTAGATAGGATGAAGGTCAAGAACCAATTTTTTAGAAGCCATACCAAAAATTTAAAAACATATATTAATATTTTCCTAAAATATTCATCTTCTGGCAAGACAAAAACAAAAATATTTGAATTTTGACCCGAACTGTAATAAGCTTAAAAAAGAGATAATCAACAACTATGATCGACCCTATCCAAGAAACAATCATCTGTGATAACAATGCCCTTTACTACGGCTATCCTCTGGAAAAATTAATGGAAAACGCCGGCAAAGGGGTGGCCGAAACAATAAGTAAAAAATTCGGGGCAAACAAAAAGATCGCTTTTTTTTGCGGCCCAGGAAATAACGGCGGAGACGGAATGGTAGCGGCCCGCCACCTGCAAAAGAACAATCAAGTAACTGTCTTTTTAAGTCCTCCAAAACCCAGGTCAGATCTGGCCAGAAAAAACTGGGAAAGATTTTCCGGTGAAAAATACGCTGACATCTCTGCCAAAGACATACCCCGAGATTTCGATCTGGTGGTGGAGTGTCTTTTTGGAACAGGAATCTCCAAAAAATTAGAACAACCCTATAAGTCGATAGTCAAAAAACTCAATCAACTAAAGGGCACCAAGATCTCTGTAGATCTACCGGCACCAGGTTTTAAAGAGGATCTAATAATCTCTTTAATGACCCGGAAAGATCCACAAGCAGTAGTGGTGGATATAGGGTATCCAGATTGGTTAGAAAAAAAAGTGGGTATAGGAGAAATCAAAGCCCTTAAAAAACCAGATAAAAATTCCAAAAAGGGAGACAATGGCCGAGTCTTGATAGTGGCCGGGAGTGAAAAATACCACGGAGCCCTTTTATTGTCAGCTAAAATGGCCAGCAAAGTGGCTGACCTGATATTTGTGTCATCCACTCCCAACAATTTGGAGATGATAGAAAAGATCAAACCCAAGTTGCCCGATTTTATAACTATCAAAGAAGAAGAGTTAAAAAAGTATTGTGCAGAAGCGGATGTCATCCTGGTGGGCCCGGGACTGGGGACCGGAGAGCAGGCGCGAAAAAAACTGGACCAGATCCTTTCCTGGACTAAGAACAAAAAGATTGTTCTGGATGCTGACGCCTTGAAGTTGGTCAACAAGAACAAGCTTCATTCCAAGTGTCTGCTTACACCGCACTCCCGGGAATTCAAAGACTTGTTCGGACTCAAGGCAAACCAAAGCAATCTTAAAAAAATGGCCCAAAAGTACCAATGCTCTATTCTGTTAAAAGGCGAAAAGGATATCATTTCCAATGGTCAAAAACTAAAAATAAACAAAACCGGTAATCCGGGCTTGACCAAGGGAGGAACCGGTGATGTTCTGGCCGGCCTGGCAGCTGGTCTGGCCGGTCGCAACGACCTATTCCTATCCGCCTGCGCAGCCGCCTTTGCCAACGGACTGGCCGGTGATAGACTGGAAAAAAAGAATTCTTTCTATTATAATGCCTCAGACCTGGTAAAAGAAGTACCCCGGACACTGAGGTGGTGCAAAAAATATTAAGAATAGATCATCTGTCATCGGATAAATCCTCATATCTTTTGACCTTTCCCTTATCATCAAAGTAAAATTTCATTTTTATATACTCGCCTCCGAGTAGTCTTTTTAACCAATACCTGTCATCATCCCACATCTTTTCTAAAGGAATATCTTCAATTTCAAACCACTTCAATTCACCCTCTCCCCGGTCTCGAGCCTCTCCTTGAAAATTTTGAACCAGAAAGACATAAGAAAAGAATCTTTCCTCTTGTCTGGGAAACACAAAATCCAACTCCCCCCTTATAGAAGGGTCCAAGATCTTTAATCCGGTCTCTTCCCTAACCTCTCTTTTTACCGACTCTTCAATATCTTCCCAAGGCTCTTTTTTTCCTCCAGGGCCGTTCCATTTACCCTGACCGAAACCACGAGACTTTTTCTGTAAAAGCACCCGACCTCGACTATCGAACACATAGCAGATACTGGCAATAAAATTATATTTATCAGACTCCATAATAATCGATCACTTTACCCAGTGTTGTTTTTTTATTTCCCTGTCTTTCCGATCCTGTTCTTCTTCTATCCTTTCCTTGGCCCATTTCCGAAGCTGACTCAACTCCTCCTTCTGTAATTCCTCGGCTCTTTTTAATAGATACTTTTTGGTATTCAATTTCGGGTCGTCCAAGACCTCACTCAAGAGGACATCTAAAACCGCTCCAATCTTGGGACCGGGCTCCATTTTCAACTCCTTTATCAGATCATCTCCGTTTACTTTAAGCATCTTCACGGAAATCGGATCCTTACGAACCTTTTTCATCATATATTCCAAATGCCTGAGCTTGTAAGGTTTGGCCTTGGGAACGCCCGAACCCAGACGATCGGCTATACGGATATCAATAAGATCTTTTAAATTCTCTTCCCCCACTCTTTTTATAAGACGACGGACCGAGGACTCAGTCACTTCTCCCACGTTATAATAGAACATGTGAGCCCTGACCAAGGTGGTTATCTTTTCCAGGTCCTTTTTGTTAAACTTTAACCTTTGTCCTATCTTATTGGCTATCTTGGCCCCTAAATACTCATGATTATAAAAAGTGACTTCACCCTTAATTATTTTTTTGGTCTTGGGTTTGGCTATGTCATGGATAAGAGCGCAAAAACGAACCCTCCAATCAGGGTTAGGACAATTTTTTAAAGAATAAAGGTTGTGCTCAAACACGGTATAGGTGTGATGACGATTCTGTTCCACATTAACCCCTTCTTCGAGTTCAGGTAGAATGTATTGCAAAAGCTTATTGTTGTGAAGCATCATTATTCCTTTATAAGCATTGTCGGATTTAAGTATCCGGATAAGCTCATCCCTTACTCTTTCCTTGGCAATGAATTTAATGGCCCCGGCCATTTTGGAGATGGCCCTTTCGGTTTTGGGCTCCAGATCAAAGCCTAATTCCACAGCCAACCTAATGGCTCGCATCATCCGCAAAGAATCTTCCTTAAACCTGTCCATGGGCTCTCCTACAGAACGAAGGATCTTTTTATCTATATCCTTCTTACCTCCGAAAAGGTCAATTATGATATAAGAATCTTTTTCCAGTTGGTGTTCTTTTTTAATACCTTCGGGAACTTTAAGAAGACTGTTCTTTTTTTTCATGGCCAAGGCATTAATGGTAAAATCGCGCCTGGCAAGATCTTGGTCCAGATCCTCTTCAAAGTTTACTTGATCCGGTCGCCTCCGATCACTGTAACCAAACTCTGACCTGTAAGTGGTCACCTCTACCACATCAAATACTTCCCCTTTTTTCTCAATCGGCACCAAGACCGTGCCAAAATCATTCTC
>CAZNAQ010000043.1:0-5301 GCA_964571265.1 uncultured Gammaproteobacteria bacterium
GATCAATGGTCCTGGAGAGATGAGTATTGCCTTGGCTGCCGGAGGAGATGCCTGCATGGCCGGAAAATGGCTGGTCGGCTTTGAAGAATCACTGTCCTGTCAAGAAGGAAGTATTACCCGTGACGGTTGTGTCTACTACAGAGGAATGGCCTCTAAAAAAGCTATTGAAAAACGAATGGCCTCCAGTCGCTATGGAAGCCAAAAAAGAGCTGCTGAAGGAGTGGAGGGAGAAGTTCCTTTTAGAGGGGCAATGAAACAATCTATCGGAGAAGATATTGAACTTATAAAAGGAGGTTTGGCTCATGCCGGGGCAAAGACCCTGACAGAACTCCACCGAATAGTGGAAAACGACCCCTTCTTTTTTGTAGCCTCAAATAACCTGGGACAAATAAATCCTAGTGTCTGACAACAAAAAAACCTCGATCTTTAAAGATCGAGGTTTTTAATTTTACAGATATTTATAGTTCAAGAATTCAAATGATTTCTTATGTACTCAGACAGGTCATCTTTTATATCATCTCTTTCCAGGGCATAAGCCAAAGTGGTTTTTAAATAGTTTAAGGGGTCTCCGGTGGTCATCCACTCACCGTCCTCCACTCTCTTGGCTAAAAACTTACCTCCGTTATGAATATAATTCTTTATGGCATCCACTATCCACAACTCATTGTCCTTGCCCAAAGCGGTATCCTGTAAAACCTTGACTATTTCTTGGTTTAAGATCATTCTGCCAAAATCGGCCAAATTAGATGGAGCTTCTTCAATACTCGGTTTTTCCACTATATCCTCAATTTCATCAGAGTCCTGTTTTAGTTTTACTATCCCGTATCGATTAACAGTGTCTTGAGGAACCTCTTGAACTCCGATCATAGGAAGACCGCGCTCCTCATAATCTTCTACCATCTGTTTAGTAAAAGAAGATTTTGATTTGACAATATCATCACCCCAGACAAACACAAAGGGTTCATCCTTGACTAAACTGGCCGCGGAAAGAACCGGAGTTCCGTTTCCGTAAGGACCCTTCTGGCGGACATAAATAAAATTGGCCATATCTGATATTTTTTTAATTCTCTGAAGAAGCTCTTCCTTACCACTCCTTTTTAGATCTTCTTCCAGGGCCCAACTTTGATCAAAATGGTCTTCCAAGGGTTTTTTGTCCCACTTGGTCACCAAGATTATATCCTTAATACCGGCTTCCACTAACTCTTCCACCACCAATTGAATGATCGGCTTGTCCACTATGGGAAGCATTTCTTTAGGCATGGATTTGGTTGCTGGTAAAAGCCTAGTTCCGGAACCAGCCACTGCCACTACAGCTTTTTTTATCATATATTCAAAATATTAATAATAATCGCTTTAAGATTCGACCTTCTGTTTTTTCTCAGAGCCTAAAAGGCTTCTGTAAACAAAGGTCCAAGCAAGATAAGTTATCGGAATGGAAACAAAAAGACCCACCCCAAAGAACAACAACCCTAAAATATTAATCACTATGGTTATTATGGAAAAACCCAACAGACTCCAAAAACTACCTTGGCTAAGATACCAGCTCCTCCTTAGCGACTCTATAGTGCCACAACCTTTATCAATAATAAAATATTCAAAGAAAATAAATTTCACTGCTAAATAAATTCCAGGTGCTATAAATAATAGAAGTCCTAAAATGACCATTACCGCATAAAGAAGCATGGCAAAAAAATAGCTGACGAACAGTTTATACTGAGAAAACAAAACACTAAAATCATTATTCTTTTTGTCATAAAAATTCAAACAGATTTTTACAAGACCCATGGAAGCTATGATTGACAGAATAAAACTCAACAAAAAAACAAAACTCAACAAAAACCGACTAAGACCGAGAAATTCGGCGATTTCAGGTAAATAACTTATAAAAAAGATTATTAGTAAAACACCCACAAAAAACCAAAAGTTCTTTTTTGTTACTTGCCACCCAAAGCCCAGGGCTTTGTCTGTAAAAAAAGCTTTTTCTTTCATAATAAAAATATTAGTTAATAACTGCCTTAATTATATCCTATAAACAATGCCTAAAAATCTCTCTTTCAAGTCTGGCCACTCTTGTCTCCAGATCCAATTTTTTCATATTCTCAATATAATCACTTTCTTCCTGTAGTTTAGCTTTGTTCTTGCATATCTCACAAATATTTGATGTTGGTTTTTCTGATTTAACCGGTATTTTTTGGATCAGTTTACACTTATCACAAACTATCTCAAACTCCTTTGCCATAAAGCCCTCCTTGATTATTTAAAGGTTCATATTGCCCGGATTTCAGGCCTCCTAAACTTATATCATCCAATCTGATTCTTTGCAAGTCCACCACCTCCATGCCCAAAGAGGCAAACATTCTCCGAATCTGACGGTTCTTTCCTTGGGTTAAAACCACTTGAAAAGTTTTTTTATCAATCTGATCGACCCTCTTAGCCTTAAAAAACTCTCCTTCTGATTCCAGGCCTTTTAAAAACTTCTTTTTGATAATTTTTAAATCCTTGTCCTCAACCTGAGAAGCCAACTTGACCAGATACTCTTTCTCCTTTTCAAAAGAGGGGTGAGTCAACTTGTAAGCCCAGTCGCCATCATTGGTCAAAACAACCAAACCCCGACTGTCCTTGTCTAATCTCCCAACCACAAATAACCTGGTTTTTAAAGGTACTAGATCAAAAATATTCTTTTCTCCTTCAAATTTCCTGTTGGTACAAGTATAGCCCTTGGGCTTATTGACCTTGATATAAACTTTTTCTTTCAGTTCTGTTTCAATCGATCTTTTATCAATCTCTATCCGATCTCCGGGTTCAGCCTTAAGCCCGGGCTCAGCCACATCTCCATTGACCCTAACCCTTTCTTCTTTGATCAAGTCCTCGGCCCGACGCCGAGAACAATAACCAGAGTCAGCGATAATTTTTTGTAAAGGTCTTTTGGTCATTTTTTAGATACTTTTAGTACTTTGGAAAGCAAAAACACGTCCAGGCAGACAAAGATAATTATTATTGCCGCCAGAACAGGTTCATGCTGCAAGTTTTGAAAATCTTTAAATTCCAGACCGTACAAACCCAGGTCTTTGAAAAACTGAAAATCTTTTTGACCTGTTAGTCTCCCAAAAAAATAAAAAAACTCCTTGTTTTTTAAAAAGAACGCTCCCTGGGCAACCAGTAATAAAAGAAGGGTTATGACATATATTGTCTTTTCCGAACTTTTGTTTTTTTGAGACATATTTATTTTAAGGCAAAATCCTTTTTATTCAATTTTACAAATATTAAACTCAAGATGGCCAAAAAGACCCAAAAGATAATAGCCAGATCATTCTTGAAATACGGAACATCCACCAACCCATGGACCACTATAACGATCATGGAGCCCATAAGGCCAAGGGTTAAGTATTTTTCTTCCTTCTTTTTTCCCTTGAGTCTTTTTTGTATCTTAACACTCCAAACAAAAAACTTAAGTATTATCCAGGAAAAAAGAATCATGCCCAAGAGCCCCAATTCAGTCCAAAAATTGAGAAAAATATTATGCGGATAAAGATATATTTCCACTGGCTGCCAGTGCTCAGCCTTGTATTCATCATCAAAAATAACTATTTTTCTTCTAAAATCCGGATCCCTGTCCTTGTTAAAAAATAGTCCTGGTTCATGGTAGGGCTCTATTGCCTCTTGATAGTTGTGCAGACCAGAGCCAGTTATAAAGTTGGACTCATTTTCAAACATCTCCCAGGTCTCTCGCCATTGCTTTTTCCTGATCTCTCCGGAAAGATCCTTTAGGCTAACTGTCTCCACCACAGATTCCCTGGGACCGGGACTGAATATCAAAAGACACAAAACCCCTATTAAAAGCCCGTAAGAAAACCACCTCAATTTCCCTCCTAAAAAGAAAAGGAATACCAAAAAACCTACTGCCAAAGCCCCCAAAGCTCCTTTGGATCCGGTAAAAAGGACTGCCAACAAAGACAAAAAAATAACTAGGGCCAAAAAAAGGGCCTCTACTGTTTTGATCTTGGACTCCGTGATCTTTTTTGCCAAAGAACCGAAATACCCCAAAAAAAGCATTATCAAAGGGCCCAAATACAAGGCCAGGGCATTGGGATAAGGAAATACCGAGGTCACTCTTCTTGTGGCCTCATCCCTCCAAAATTCGTTTTCTATACCTATGCCAGTGAATTTCTGAAAAATAGCATAAATAGATAACAACAAACAGGAAAGGGCCAGGGCCCAAATAATCCTTCTTCTTTTTTTATTGGTTTGAAACAAATTAAGTATCAGAATAAAAAGAAGGGTGGGTTCAAAAAAGTAGGCGCGCCAACTACCTAGGGCCTCGGGCTTGAAATAGGCCACACCGGCCGCTATAAAAGAAACCACCAAAACAAGAACCAATTCCACGCCAAAAGGATACTTTAAACGTTCTTTTCTGTTTTTCTTCAAATCCCCAAAACAATAACCACCTCGCAAAAACTTTAAAAAATTAGTGTGAAAAACCAGCCAAATAAAAAAACAGATCAAGACCATTGATCCTAATAAATTAAAGGGAAGATTGAAAATATCAAACCTGATCAAATAAGAAGGCAATGCAAACAAAAGTAACAATATAGCCCAATCCAGCTTCCAGTAAGCCAGTGCAGCGAAAAAGATCAAGTAGATAAAAATAAGAGTCTCCATAGATAAATTGTTTTTAGTCCTTTTAAACCACCAACATATACAGACCGATTACTATCAAAAAAGTTCCCAAGATCTTTTGCATCAAAACCCCTCCTCTTAACTCTTCTTTTAAAGTTTTAGGAAATCTAGCAGAAATAATAAAAACAATCAATAATAAAAACAAGTACTGAGTGCCTTTTAAAGAGTTTATCAGAGCCACATTGCCCATGCTGATAGACCAGTTAAGAAGAATAAAGGCCAAGGCGGCGAATAGCCTAACTGTCAAAAAGAAAGGCAGATTCTTAGGGGAACCTCCTTTTTTTCGGCTCTTGTTGATCAGTTTTCTCCAAGGAGGTACCAAAAGTATTAAAAGAACTCCTATGAAAGTCCCCAAACGAGACCAAACAAACCCCCCTATAAAGGGTTGGGTCATATAAACATATTTTATAAGAACAAAATAGGAGGCAAACAAAAATGCAGCCAAAACAGAATTTCTGATCAATCGTTGTGTGGGCCTGTAATGAGCATGCACCCCTCCTAAAATATTACCGAAAATACTTTTTAATTTTTCCTTGACCTCATTGAGCATGTAAAATCTGGTGTAACGAACTGATATCAAAACACCTCCGATCACTAAAACCGAAAAAGCCAAAAGCTGTCTCT
>CAZNAQ010000044.1:0-5241 GCA_964571265.1 uncultured Gammaproteobacteria bacterium
CAACAAAGACAGTTTTGGCATCGAGGGTGAGAAGGAGTATTCCTTGAAAGATTCTTTAGGGACCGAAAAGGAGCCTTCTCAAAAAGATCAAGATCCAGAAAAAAAGAAGAGTTTAAATGAGCTTTCAGAGAGAGATGTTGATTATGACTTAGCCTCTGTTTTAAAAGATAAATTCAATCAGGACCAAAAGGAAAAAGAAAGCAAAAAGGAGCAAAAGGAACAAAAGGAGAGTGAAAAGAGTGGGAAAGACCAAGAGAGTCAGCCCAAAAAGAATGAAGAAGGAGTCAGTGATTCCAGGGCTTCCTTAAAGACCGTCAAGGACCTTGTTAAAAAAGAAGAGGATAAGGATGAAGTTCAAAAGGATAAATCAAAGGATAAAGAACATATCCAAAAGGAATCCTTAAAGAGCGAGGATAAAAATAAAGAAAAAACCTCAAAGATCAAAGATGAGAATAAGAAGGGTGTTGAAAAAGAGCAAAAGAGTCCTTCGACTGAGGGGGTTAAGAAAAAAACAGGCATTAAGAGGGCTCCGCCTGTGCCTGAAAAAGGTAAAAAACCCATAGAGGATATAAAAAAGGCTCCCAAACTGGTCAATCCGGTCAATGAGCTTAAGTATATGGATTTGGTGGTTTTTAGAAGGTTGAGCGATGACCCTGTGGAAAGAGCGGATAAAGTAAAGAAAAAAATAGACAATCTGGGCAAGAAATATTTGGCCGAGCAACTGGATGGTATTAATGCCTGGAGGCAGAGTCCTGTTAATAGAATGTATCTGGAAGTGGGAAAAGAGAGCATTGTTTACAACAAGCCAGTGACTGATATAATAAAAGAGAAAAAGAAAGAAAATAAGGACTATTTGAGCGAGGAAGAGTTCAACGCTATTATGGAACTTAATAACAAACTTAGATTCTATTGATTGATCTATGGCCAAAACCTTTACAGTTCCCCAATTCATTGATGTGGAAAGCAAGATCATCGGTTCCTTGACCGTAAGGCAGTTTTTGATCTGTTTGACCGGGATAATTATAATGTTCATCTCTTACAGACTTTTCAGTTTTATGATCTTTGTAACCATTAGCGTGTTTTGTTTTGCTATCTTTGGTTCTTTTGCTTTCATGAAGATCAATGGTCGTCCCTTTCACTATTTTGTGTTAAATTTCATTCAGACTTCCAAGAAACCGGCCTTAAGAGTTTGGAATCACAGGAATAAGGATAAGGATTTTCAAGAAGCCAAGGTGGATAAAACAGCCAAAGACAAAGAGTTTATTCCTTCCAAGGGTAAGTTAAGCTCTTCCAGGTTAAATGAACTTTCTTTAGTTGTTGACACTAAAGGTGTTTATAAGGCGGATGAATAATATTAAATTTTTATAAATGGGCAAAACCGGAAAAATAAAAACCACCACTCAACAGTTTTTGGATATAGCTGAGATAAAAGAGGACACTGTGGTCTTAAAAGATGGTACTGTCAGGGGTATCTTATTGGTGTCCAGTATAAACTTCGCCTTAAAGAGTGAGGAGGAGCAGGAGGCTTTGATCGCTTCTTATGTCAGCTTTTTGAACAACATAAATTTCCCCATCCAAATAGTGGTCCAGTCCCGCCAATTCAATTTGGAAGGTTATCTTGAAGACTTAAGGGCTAAAGCCAAGGAGCAGACCAACGAACTTTTAAAGATGCAGACTGAGGAGTATATAGGTTATATCAAAGAATTGGTATCCATGGGAAATATTATGAATAAAAAATTTTTTATCTCTGTTCCCTATAATCCTTTGTCAGACGAACATAAAAGTTTTTTTGCCTCTCTAACTGACGCGTTTAAGCCGACCAGCTTGGTCAAACTCAAAGAAAAAAGATTTCAAAGATATAAGGAGGAACTGGACAGAAGGGTGGAGAATATTGTTAGCAGTCTGAATTCCATCGGCTTGAATTCGGCCAGGGTGGACACCCAAGGTTTAATAGAATTATTCTATAACATATATAATCCTGAAACCTCGAATCAAGAGAAAATGACCGAGATAGAGAATTTGAGGGTTAAATCTTAAAATATTATGTTTGATATTTCAGATGATAAAAAATCACTAGAAGAAAAGGACAGCCAAAAGCTTTCTGAACAAGAAAAGGAGCAAATGGAAAGGGAGGCCATAAAGGAATTGATAGAGGATGAAAAATCTTTTAGGCGTGGTGTTTTGAACGTTAATGACCTGATATCTCCGGCCAGCATGCAGGTCACCCACGATTATTTGCGTTTAGGAGGAAAGTATGTAAGGACTATTTTTGTAGTGGGCTATCCCAGATATATCAGCGTGGGGTGGTTTGCTCCGATCATTAACCTGAATGAAAGTTTTGATATCTCAATGTTTTTCTATCCGGTAAAGACTGGTATGATCTTGAAGCAGTTAAAGAATCGAGTGGGAGCCTTGGAGGCTCAGATAATTTCTGATGCTGAAAAAGGAGCTGCCAGGGACCCGATCAGAGAGACTGCTTTAAGGGATATCGAGGCTCTGCGTGACGCTTTAACCCAAGGGATAGAGAAATTTTTCCAATTCGCCTTGTATGTGACCATCTATAAGGATTCCAAGGAGGAGTTGGATAAAATGACCAACAGAATAGAGGATACTTTCGGTGCTAGGTTGGTCTACTCTAAGAGAGTCTTTTTTCAGGCAGAACAGGGATTTAACTCCACCCTACCCCTGTGCAAGGATGATCTTTATATAACCTTTAACATGAATTCTTCTCCGATCGCCTCCTCTTTTCCCTTTATTTCCAGTGACCTGACCAGTGACAACGGAATCCTTTACGGAATTAACAGGCATAATAACAGTCTGATCCTTTTTGACCGATTCAGTCTGCAGAATGCCAACACTGTGGTTTTTGCTACCTCTGGTGCCGGAAAAAGTTATGCTATAAAATTGGAGATATTGAGATCCTTGATGATGGGAACCGAGGTTATAGTCATCGATCCTGAGCATGAGTACAAACATTTGTCCGACGCTGTTGGAGGAACCTATATCGAAACCTCTCTTTCCAGTGAAGAAAAGATCAATCCCTTTGACCTGCCTAAGGCAATAGGCGGGGATTCCAGGCCCGAGGATATCATCAGATCAGGAGTAATAACCGTTAAGGGTTTGGTTAAGCTGATGCTTGGGGACTTAAATCATCAAGAGGATTCTATCGTGGATAGAGCTCTTCTGGAGACTTATGCCAAAAAAGATATCACCCCTGATGCTGATCTTTCTCAAGTCGAGTACCCTATAATGCAAGACTTTCAAGATGTTCTGGACGGCATGGAGGGAGGGGCTGATCTGGCCAAAAGATTGAAAAAATATACTGAAGGTACTTTTGCCGGACTTCTGAACAATCCCACCAATGTGCAATTGGATAATCAATTGGTCTGTTTTTCTGTTAGAGATCTGGAGGACGAGTTGCGCCCCATGGCCATTTATACCATTGTTAATTATATCTGGAATATGGTCAGATCAGAGATGAAAAAAAGGATCTTGGTCATTGATGAGGCTTGGTGGTTGATGCAATACGAAGATAGTGCCAAATTTATTTTTTCCTTGGTTAAAAGATGTAGAAAATATTATTTGGGAGTTACCACGATCACCCAAGATGTTAACGACTTTTTAACTTCTGAATACGGGCAGGCCATTGTAACCAACTCTTCTTTGCAACTTCTTCTTAAACAGTCTTCGGCGGCGATCGATCTTATCCAAGAAACCTTTGTTTTAACAGAGGGCGAAAAATACCTTTTATTGGAATCTGGTGTCGGGGAAGGAATTATGTTTGCCGGAAATAAGCATGCCGCTATTAAGGTGGTGGCCTCATATACAGAAGACCAGCTTATAACCTCCGATCCTGAACAACTAATGGAAATAGAGGAGGCTAAGAAGGAATTTTCTGATTCCCAGAAAGAAAAAGAGCAGAGCAAATAACTTAATTTTTAAAAAATAAATTTTATGGACGACAAGAAGAGTAAAATTTTAATAATTCTAGGAACTTTTTTTCTAATATTTGTTTTAGGGGTTATTATTTATTTTCTATATTTTTATGACTTTTCATCCCCTAGAGTGACTGAAAAAGAGGAGGAAGAAAAAGAACAGGTGGATATGTTGCCAGATGATGATCCTGAGCCTCCAAGGGAAGACCTGCCCGAGGATATTGACTATTCTGAAGATAGGTATAGTTTTGATGACAAAGATGAGATCGGAGAAGCTGATCTTCAGAGAATGACCTCTTCTTTTGTGGAAAGATTCGGCAGTTATTCCAGTCATTCCGGTTTTGACAACATCAACGACCTAAGAGGTTTTATGAGTCAAGAAATGAGAGATTGGGCCAGTAGATACATTCAGGATAGCATTGATGTTGAAACTGAGGATAATGATTTTTACAGCATTGAAACAAGAGCCTTGGTGACCAATGTTGATGAACTAGATAAAGAGGCTGGAAGAGCTTTGGTTGTAGTGGACACCAGGAGAGTGGAAATGAGAGATGATGAGGAAAGCATTATTAATCAATCAATAGAAATAAGCTACACAAAGGAAAATGGCCACTGGAGGGTCAGTCGGGCCGAATGGCAATAAAACCATGAAATTACTAAATAAAAATAAGCTAACATTAAAGATATTTATAGTTACTTCTCTGTTCGCGGCAGTGGTGTTTTTTATATTTTTTGCCGGTTTTAAATTCTATCTGGTCAATATGACAGACATACTTGAAAAAGGTATGGTCTCTGAAGATACCAGTTCTTCTATAATAGAAAGAGATAATAATCATCGTGATCCCTTTATCACCAGGAATATTGCCTCAGAAGAGATGATCACAGAACCCATAATCGCCGAAGATTCCATTTCTCTGGGCCCGGAAGACGCCTTGGTCACTATTGTGGAGTTTTCTGATTTCCAATGTCAATATTGCCGAGAACAAGAGCAAGTGATCAGAGACTTGGTCGAAAATGAGTATCCCGGCAAGGTCCGTTTGGTCTGGAAGGATTTCCCGATCAACAACAGAAATACCTCTTCCTGGCAAGCGTCCAAGGCGGCTCGTTGCGCCAATGAACAAGGTTCTTTTTGGGAGTACCATGATTTGTTATATAAGAACAATGACAGGTTGGGCCAGGAGTTGTTTTTGGAGCTGGCCGGAGAACTTGGTCTGAATCAGAACATCTTTTACAAGTGTCTTCTGGACAATGATAGAATAGACGATAGAATAGAGACCAATATAATAGAGGCTAATTTGTTGGGGAT
>CAZNAQ010000045.1:0-2344 GCA_964571265.1 uncultured Gammaproteobacteria bacterium
CGCCTTCGGCACCCTGACGACCCTGGTGAACCGCCGGAGCAAAACCAAGGTTTTGGACATTATTGAGAACCTGAACACAGTCTTCAGAGAAATCCTTGGGAAAAACCTTTTCCTTGGACCCGTTATCAATAACAATAACCTGCCAATCCAAAGACTCTTCCTTTTTCAATAACTCTGAAACCGCTTTTTTGGTTAATTCAGGAGTGTTGTAATTGATTATAATTGCTGAGACTTTAAGCATATTTTTCCAGATTATTGAATAAGCCCAAAACCAAGAAAAAAACAATGGCATAGGGTAGAGCAAAGACAGTAACCTCGGCCAAGCCATTTACAAGCACAGCCAAGAAGCCAGCCACAAAACCGTATGTCAAGACCCTGTTATTATGTCCAAAAACCTCCTTAAGCTTAGATCTTGTTTTTCTGTATATGGTAATTATCATGGCGCTCACTATTCCCAGTCCCACTATCCCCCATTCAATAAGGGCGTGGAGAAAATAATTGTTAACCAATTGCGGATTATCCCAATCCAATATCTCTTTGTAATACAAAAGTTGCTGGCCGGTGCCGATACCGATCAAGGGATTATCCTTGATTATACTCCAGCCTACTTGATACTCTGTTAACCGAAACTGGGTATTTTCACTAATAAAAGTTCGGGCCACCCTTTCCAAGAGACCGGTGAAAAAAGAAGTGAAAAAAACAAGACTCAAAGACAAAAAACCAGCCGCAGTCAAAATAAAGATGGTTCTTTTTTTAGGCATTTTGACAAAGATATAAAAAAGACCCAGGCCAAAACTGAAAATGGCCGCCTTGCCCAAGCCCAAAAAAATGGCCAGGGACCCGGCCAAAAAGACCAGCAAATTAACATAGTTTCCAACCCGACCCTCTTTTTCTTGGCTAAAATACAGACACAGCACCACAGGAAGTAAAAAGGCTAAAAAGGCTGAGACCAAGGCAATAGGACCCAAAGGTATCTCGATATAACTTCTTTCAAAGAAAAACTTGGTGGAAAACCCCATTTCATAGAATTTTAAAAACACTTGAACACTTATCAAAAAAACAAATAAAACCAAACTTCTAAGTAACCATTTGATCGAATCCTTGCTTAAAAAAGAGTTCAAAGCCAAGAAATAGGCGGCAAAGGAAAAAAAGGACACCTTAGAACCGACTATAAAAAAACGAAAATCACTGATATAGAAAAAAGAAATGGTTGATATGGCCAAGAAAAACAACAGGATGAAAGCTATTTTATCCAATTTAACTTGGTCCGGTCTGTTGTTTATGTAGCAATCCAAAACAAATATGGTAAAGGCTGAAAAAAGCAGAGCCTCGGACAACCTGGCCTCATATACCCATTCACTGGTGATAGGGATACTAAGCACTTCTCCCAAGAGTAGGGCCGGTATGGACAGAACCAAAAGGATCCACAACCTATCCTTAAAAAACCAAAAAAGAAAAGGAAAAACAGCCAAAAAAAACAAGATCTCCCAGCTCAAAAGAAAATTAAAGTATAAGAATAAAGATGATAAAGGAAGGATCAAAATCATCAATCTAATGAATTTGAGTCTGGACTCCTGACTCCTTTTATCTTTTAAATTTTTGAAAAAGGCGAGTTTCATGAAAAATAGTTTTTAAAATCAGCGGTTTATCCAAATTCAGTTAAAAAATTTATTCGATAACATTTTTGAACAATCAAACAATTTTACTATAAAAAAGTAAAAAAGTCAAGTAAAAAAAAGAGGCGCTTACTTTTTTAAGCAAGCGCCTGGTGAGGGTTTAATCTACCCGAAGGCTCGGGTTTTCCATGTTTCGTTTGTCGGTTTCATTATCATAACTAACAAATTCTTTGTCAAGAGGATAGATATCCTCAATCTTGGCCCACTGGGGCTCGCCTCCCCGGATCTGTGCCGGGTGGAAGGGGGCGCCGCGCAGGCCCTTGGCAATCCAGTTGCCGTCACTGTCCTGTTTCATTTCCGTCATGTCGAGCCTCTCCTGGGAGGCCCATTTTCCGTCGCGAACGAGCCACCCGTTAATATCGCAGGCGGCGTAGACAGGCTGGTCCGGATCAAAATCCGGAATCTGCTGGATCACCAGATCGGGAACGATCACGTCGTTCCCTTCGGACCTCGGAAAAAGGGCTCCGGCTATGGCCGAAGTGACTGTAAAAACGGACAGAACTGCCAGAATACTTACGATTGTGATAATGCGTTTCATTTTCTACCTCCTCTATTTTGAAAGAGCGTTTACTAATTCCTGATATGACAACGTTTTCATATCAGGAAACCCCGATATGAAACGATTATCATATCGGATTATATATTTTATCCCTTAACCTGCTTTTGTC
>CAZNAQ010000045.1:2354-5240 GCA_964571265.1 uncultured Gammaproteobacteria bacterium
AGGGTTGATGTTAGTTTTAACAATTTTTTGTCAAAACCGGAGGAGTAAAGAGCTTTTTCCAAGAACAAAAACCAATTGGTCCTTTGCGACTCGTCCCATCTGAGACTAAGGCATCTGCCCTTTGAAGTCGTGTCCTGAGAAAAAGAATCAAACCCAACAGCTCTTAGTTGTCGGAAAGTGTTTCCAATAACTTTTTCACATCCAAACGGAAGTGAACGGCTGCCGAATTCTTGTAATACTCCGGAATTTGATAGCTGACCTCGGTGGCGAAGAGATCATCAAACCATTTGATCCCTGCCCTAGGTTCCATAACTCCTGTTTTGTCAAACTCCCGCCATCCGGCAGAAAGCTCAAAAGTCGGTGTCGCCACATAGTTTCTGTAGATGTCGGCTTTTATGCGTCCTAGGTACTCGCCTTGTTTTTCAGCCGGCTCCTCTATTCTTGTTCCGGCCCAGTAACTTCTTTTCCTTTCATCCGAGGAAAAAGCCAATCTGGTCCCGAACTCTAGTTGAGGGAACCATTGCCGGTCATACCAGCGATTGTGAGAGGCTTCAAGAACCAACATATCCGCCCTTTCCCTGGATCTATAGGGAAAGTCCCTACCAGAGACTCTGCCCTTTTTCTGTCCAACATAAGTCATAAGGGCGGTTTCGGATTTTCTGGTCAAATATTCGGTTTTAAGGCCGAACAACAGGGTATCACCTCTGTAGTCAACAGCCATATCAGCCTCGCCGGTCCACTTGATATATTGGACAGACGGGCCAATCCTGAACCTGCCTCCGCGAACATCCCAGGAATGGGGAAAAAAGGAAAAATGGCCTCCTCCATAAAGATGGCGGTTATGCCTATTGTCCCTTTGAGCCCCCCAATAACGACCGGTATAGAGCATGAACTCATAATCCGGACCCCACCTTCTCTCTGGCTCGGGCAAGGTGAGTGGGGTGACCTCGACTTTGGGTTCTGGTTTGGGTTCGGGATCGGGCACCGGTTCAGGTCTTTCGATCTTGTACCAACCCCAGTTGTAACAATTAAGGGGCAGGACCAAGAAGTATTCATATCCACCGCTGTTTAAATTCCAAACATGGGATTTTTGGGGCTGGGAAAAACGAACTCGGACATCCGAGACCACTCGATATTTACCAAAACCCATCTCTTCCAGATGATCTATATGACCAAACCTGGAAGACAGGTAGGATATTTCACTGTCAAACTTTTTTTGAGTTTCTGTTTTTTCTGATATCTCCAGGACCTGTCCCGGAAACAACCATTTTTTAGGATGATCAATAACCTCCTTGTTCATTTCATAAATGGTTTCAGCTTTTATGCCGAACTTGGCTTCCAACTTCCAGAGAGTATCCCCTTTTTTGACTTCATAGAGATCACCAGAGGCTGAAAGGAAGTCCTCGGCAATATCAACAAATTCTGATTTGACTTCTTGTGGTAGACTGAATTTACTTATAAGTTTGGAAGGATCTCTGGCTCGACCAAAAGGGTCGGCGTTGGGGTGTCGATAATCAAACCCCCTGGTTTTCTCAGAGATCTTTATAATCTGACCCGGATGTATGAGCTCAGGGTTGGCAATATCATTGAGTTCGATCAGATCTTTAAGATCGACCGAAAACCTCTGACTGATACCCCAAAGGGTATCCCCTTTCTTAACCTCATACATTTTGGTTTCAGACGCAACCACACCTTCCAAAGCAAGGACAGTCAACACAAGAAGCAACACGCTGATCATTAATGACCGTTTCATGGTGTTACCTCCGTTTTGGTTGGTCCGGTCAAGGATCTACTTCCTTGACCGGACCGAAATTCGTTTGGGGGACGACTTAAGTCCCTGCTTCTTTTTCCTTTACTTCTTTTATCAAGCCTTTCTTTTTTAATTCTTGCACCTGGTCACTGAATTCGGGTTTTTTAAAAGCTCCTTTAAGGGCCTTTTTAACATCTCGCCAAGAAGAACGATACATCTTTTCCCCTGTCTTTGAAGAGACAAAGGGAAGATAGATCTTTTCCTTGTCTGTCTCCACCCAGATCTTGTGAGAATTTATTTTGATCCATTTTCCGTTCAAGTTTTGGGAATCACTAGACTTGGTCTTTTCTTGTGTATCCTCCCCTTTCTTGATCTGGGGTCTGTCTCTAAGCATTGAATAAATCACAACAAGAAGGGCCGCGGTAGACAAAACAAGCAGAAACACTGGTAAAAACCGAAGTATGCTCGACGGACGATCATCAACCTCGAGGGCTTCAGACATCTCATCCACCTTTTTGTCCATCTTTCCGGAAATCTGTTTCACTTGATCTAATGTTTCCTCTTGAACTCCTGCGATCCGTTCAAATCCTTTGTTCAAGTTTTTGTCCAACTCTGAAAATTTACCTTCCAAGGCCTTTAACCTTTGTCCTGTTTCTGGATCAGACAAGACCTTTGTCGTAGGGGTCTCAGAAGGATAGACAACCCTGACCATCCTATAATTGGGGTCTTTTTTGTCAGTCCTGTAGGGACGAGATTCTATACTTTGAATCTGGATGTCTGGGCGGATGAGTTTTATTTCTTCCGCCACCTGTTGGGCCCTCCATTCGGCCAACCTTTGATTGAATTTTGGAGACCCTGAAGCGCAAGTGTGACCAAATATCTTGATGTTTGACCCTTTAGGGATCTTTTCGGATCCGGTCACCAACTGATTCTTCAGATTGTCACCCAAGAAGGGATCTCCTTTAACAAAGGGACCCACATGAAAAACAGATTCCTCAGCCAAGACAGCTGAGACACAAAAAAACGTCAGCACAGCTATCAAAATTATCTTTTTCATTGTACTCCTCCTATATCTTTGATTTTTAAATTGTTAAAGAACTTACCTAAAATATTTTAACTTTAGGTAGTTAAAACCG
>CAZNAQ010000046.1:0-5199 GCA_964571265.1 uncultured Gammaproteobacteria bacterium
TCCTTCCAGGACAATTCTGCGATCCCTGTTTCCATCGTTATAATAGACCAAGCCGTTTCTTATAAAAAGATCGTGGTAGTCAAAATTTTTTTCTAGATCATCAGGCCATAAAAAATCATACAACTTTAAAAGGTCTTCCTTTTCCATTTTTCTCTCCAAGACCCTGTAAGCATCATTCTCTCTTTCTAAAATTCCTATGTAACGATCCATAGCCTCTCCTTCTCTTATTTCCACCTTTTCCTTTATCCGTTCATCTCTTCTTTCTTGCCATTCACGACTCTCTTGCTCTTTTTCAAAATTATCTATAATAGTATTAGCCCTGGAAACCCTTTCCTCCCTGGAAACATCCTCGGGTATATCATCCAATCTTTGTCTCAAGGTTCTTTCATCCTTATCTTTGAAATACTTTTCTACCTCCTCCTATATTCTTTCCTTGTCAAAAAAGGTGTAAAGCTTTTCAGCCAAGGGAAGAGGATCTTCCACATCTTTAGGAATGGCGTAAACCAAAGCAAAATCCTTGTTAGTGGCCATTG
Source organism: uncultured Gammaproteobacteria bacterium (assembly GCA_964571265.1). Taxonomy (GTDB): domain Bacteria; phylum Patescibacteriota; class Patescibacteriia; order Patescibacteriales; family JAGXOH01; genus CAZNAQ01. Next base: position 534 of record CAZNAQ010000046.1, read on the forward strand.
GATAAAGATCTTCTCCGGATACACCTCTGTCTTTAATGTAAATATCACCCCTATTGGGACTTAAATTACTCTGAACATTGTGTTGACTTAAGGCCTGAGCCAGAAAATATTCATTTTCCAAAACTTGTAATTTATATAATTGATAGGTTAAAGCAAACATTAACAAAAAAACAACCGCAGCTATAATATTGATGCGATTGTTGCGCTCTTTAACTTTTTTAAATCTGTTGCGATTCATAAATTTATCTTTGAGCTAAAACATCTGAGGGGACGTCCAAATACCTGGCATCCTCGGCTGAAACCATTTTCAAGGAATCGGTTCTCTGGCTTAGATTGTTATAAGATTTAAGAGAGGTCACCTTGACATTCAATCCTCTGTTTTGCTCCTTTAAGGAGGACACTTCATAATTTAAATTTTGAACCTCCAACCCCCTTACAGTCAAGTCGTTAGCCAAGGCTACATAATAAGAACCCAGAAAACCTATAACAGCCACCAAGAAAATATTAAACATTTTTATCTTTCTATCAAGGGATGATGTCTTTGGCTTTTTTGAAAAACTTTTTTGCTTGTAAGAAGATGAATACTTGGTCATATGATATAATTTATTATTTTTTTATTCTTCTGGCCGCCCTTAGCTTGGCGCTCCTTGATCTGGGATTTTTTTGTAATTCTTCCTCGTTTGGAGTTAAGAATTTTTTCCCGCTTTTATTATTGTCTCTTTTATGCTTTATAATCTTTAGGGTTGCCTCATGATCGCAACGACATTCAGGTATCTGGGGAGGGCAAACACAATCCTTGCTCTCTTTTTCTAAAAATTTTTTAACTATCCTGTCCTCTATGCTGTGGTAGGATATAACCACCATAACTCCATGTTCTTCTAATAAATCCCTGGCCTGGGGCAGGGCCTGCTTCAAATTATCCAACTCTTGATTTGTTACAATTCTCAGGGCCTGAAATATCCTGGCCTTTATATTGTCTTTGTACGGCAGAAACTTACCCGGAATCGCCTCCTCGATTACTTGCTTTAATTGACCGGTGGTCCTTATAATCGAATCCTTTCTGCGTTTCTCAAGGTTTTTGGCAATCCTTAAAGACAACTTCTCCTCGCCCAATTCATCAAACAATTTCTTCAAGTCAGACACAGAATGATTGTTAAGGATATACCCAACCGTGCTTGACTCACCCTTGACATCCTCTCCTTTAAAAGACATATCGAGCAAAGTATCTCTTTTAAAGGAAAAGCCTCTTTGGGTATCTTCTAACTGAGCCAAAGACAGACCCAGGTCGAAAACTATACCTTGAAACCTTTTTTCTGGACCCAGTTCTCTATCAACTGTATCTTTTAAGTTTTTAAAGTTCTCTTGAGCCAAAACGACATTCTTGATCTTTTTTTTCTTTAAGATATTCCGAGCGTTCTCTATGGCCATGGGGTCCATATCCAGGGAAAGCACTAAACCTTGCTTGTCCAGTTTTTCAGATATGGCCAAAGTATAGCCGGCTCCCCCTAAAGTACAATCTACAAAAAATTCCTTGTTTTTCGGATCCAATATCTCTATGACCTCGGATAACATTACTGGTTCGTGATGGTAGTTCATGATGTCTGTTTAATTCTAATTTCGGGGCCCCGATCCGGTCTTCGGGGAAAGACCGGATCGGGAAGCATGGGGATTCTCTTGGTTATATAAATAACTGGAAGATATCTATCTACTGGCACCGGAATAAGTGATGGCCTGCATCGCGTTCCAGTCATCAGTAGAATTGGGTTGATGACCAAAGATACTTTCAAAGATCTCTATACCCTTTCCTTCTGACTCCAGATTTCTGTTCTCAGATCTCTGTCTAAGACCATAGGCCATTACCGTGATGGCTGCCTCGTCATTAGCGTTTTCCAGGTCAGCCTCTCTGTTGTAGATCTTTTCAAACCTCTCCTTGGCCTTTTCTTCTGCTTTGTCACTCCTATTCTCAGGCCAACGACCATTAGAAATTCTTATCATATCCTCAACGTCAATCTCATTTTCAGGCAATCTTTCAAAAGCTTTGTTAAAGGAGTGGACCACGGCCGCTCTTTCTCCCATTCCCAAACCTTTAGTATTCTCATCAACTCCGTAGCCGACAAAGGTGTCAATGGCATTTCTGGCCTGCTCATTAAGCCCCTCCATTTTTTGACTCAATTCACCCATTCTCTCTCTAACTCTTTCTCTAGCCTCTTCAACTTTCTTCTGGGCATTCAAAAGGCCGTGTGGCTGATCATGGCCCTTTTTAAAGTCCTCATCAACTTCCTCGAGTATACTGTCTATATCTCCTCCGAACAATCTCTTGGCATTGTCTTTTATTCTTTCCAAGGCCACATCCAGACCATGTCTCCTCTCTTTTTTGTCATCCTTCTCTTCTTCATCCTCGTCTTTGGGATCCTCCTCTGAATCTTCAACAGCACACTCCCCTTCAATACAGACACAGGTCTCCTCTGGCTTGGGACTTATGACCTGGGGACATATAACATCTTCGGGGCAGTCAATTTCTGTTTCCTCTTTATTTACACATTTCCATTCCGCTCCGGCATTCTCAGGACAGCAATTGATGCTAACCCAGGCGCATTCAGAGTCTTTTTCACAAGTTGATATTATATCCTGGGACTCTTCCTCATCATTCTTCTCCTCTTTACACTCTCCCTCATAAGCTATTTCCATCCCCTCGCATTCAGCAAAACAAATATTGGAGTAAGTTTCTCCATCCTCTCCGCAAACAGGGTCCCATTCCATAGTACAAATGCAATCCTGGTCTACCTCCACTTCTTCTTCAGCCTTGGCCAAGGTGGCAAAACTAAGAGCCAGACCAAAGATCAAAAGAAGATAAAGCGGGGTCAGGAAACTGCTTTCATGGATCTTTTTTAAAGCTTTTTTCATAGTGTTTTTAAATTTTAGATTTATAAAATTAAAGAATAAATCAAACTCCCATCTCTCCCAAGGCGTCAGCTATATCAGAACTGTTCTTTTCAGCTCCCTGTTTATATTTCTTCCAAGACTCCTCGTCCCAGATCTCCAACCTGTCATAAAGACCGGCCACTACTGTCTTCTTTTTTAAGCCGGCAAAACTACGCAAATACTCAGGTAAGGTGATCCTTCCCTGGTTATCAAATTCCACCTCCACTGCCCCGGCTAACATATGTCTGGCAAAGGCCCTAGCCTTAGATTGACTGATCGGTAATTCAGCGAGCTTTTTGGCCATCTCTGACCATTTTTCCTTGGGATACAAAAACAGACAATTATCTATACCCTTGGTTACCACAGCCCCTTTTTTTAGCATACCTCGAAACTTGGCCGGAACCGCCATTCTTCCCTTGTTGTCCAGGTTGTGATTGTATTCTCCTATAAACATATTGGTCTTTTACCCCTGAAAATCAGGGTCTTTGAGGTGTTGTTCGGGTCCTTCTAAAACTTAGTTCTCCACAATTCACCACTTTTCACCTCTATGATTTAATTATACACCACTTTTCTTTATTTATCAACCATTTTACCCCCTAGTAAATATGGCTAAAATAAGCTAAATTTTAACAAAAAAACCTCCCCAAAAATCTGGTGGGGAGGCTAAAAAATACAACCTGTGGATAACTTTTAAATAGACTTATCCACAATTATTGCACACTTTTTTTACTTCTTTTTTGTTATATTAGGTTCACCGCTATATTCCGGAGAGACAAGTTGGATATTTTTAGAAGATACAAGCAGATCTTGTCTTTTATTTCCCGAAGAATCCAGAGCTGAAACAGGAATATTCAAAGAGTAGGCCAAGGCATTACCGGTCACCACTCCGACTCTTAGGCCGGTAAAACTATCTCCGGTGGCCACTACCTCGATACCCTTAATCTGGCTCAACTTCAGATCCTGTTTATCCAAAAGCAGAGAAACAAGATCGAGCAATTTTTCTGATTGGTTCCGATTGGCTTCCACAACCTCTTCTGCCACTGATCTTTGTCCCTGTTTTAATTTGACTTTTATAAAGGAATTTTTAGAAGTGTCTATTAATAGAATCATAGGATAATTATATCATCAAAAAATCCGTTATTAAAATTTGCCTGAATAAACCTGCTCTAGATCATTAACTATATTATCCCAATTATAATGAGTAGTAGCCCTTGTTTTGTTTTTGTCTCCGGATCGTTTGAGTGCTTCCTGGTCTTTTAAGGCATACTCCATCTTGTCTTTCAGATTCCTGTGATCCTTGTTTTCAAAAAACAATCCACCATCATCAAGAGCCTCTCGGTTCTCCTTAATATTGCTGGCTATAACCGGTAGACCATAGGACATGGACTCCAAAAGAGCGATGGAAAGACCTTCAGCCTCGGATGCTTGCACAAAAGCAAAAGCGTTGGAATAAAGCTCTCCCAAAAGCTTTCCGGACTGAGATCCGACAAGCATTATCCTGTCATCCTCTTGAGCTAATTCCTTTAATTCTTGAACATAATCATCAGTATTGGCTCCTCCTCCGGCTATTATCAGTTTCTTGTCAGTCTCAAGTTCCTTAAAGGCCCGGATCAAATGATGGATGCCTTTGTGCCTGACAAGCCTGGAAACACTTAGAAAATAATCTTTTCCTTCAAGGCCCCACTCCGCTCTGATACCATCCACATCCAAAACCGAAGGGGTCAGCACTCCGTTGGGTATATAA
>CAZNAQ010000047.1:0-5125 GCA_964571265.1 uncultured Gammaproteobacteria bacterium
TATTGTAACCATCGGAAAACAAGTACTTTTCATAATCATCACTCTTCACCCAAGAACCGTTATCAAAAACATAAATAGCCGTTCCCACATCAGATACCAAAAAATCGGGTTGTGGTAAATAGTAATCGTCCATGACCTGCAAGATCAGATGAAGGCTCCTTCCGCTGATATAGGCGACTTTTAAATTATTGATCCGGGACAAAAATCTTTCCAACTCCTTTATGTCCCCTGATTCAAGTTTCTCCTTTTGAGGAATTAAAGTGTTATCAATATCACTGGCAAATATTTTCATAATATTCTTTTTGATTTGTAAGCGAAAACTTGAGCAGCCGCGTTCCAGGCCATATGCGGGGTACCTTTGGGGGTTTTTTTCTTACCATCAAGGTACTCATAAAAACCCCACTCCCCCCCTTTTTTAGGATTTAGGTAATTGGCCTGGGTTATTTTTCTGGAGTAATGTTCAGCTAAATCTTTTTCACCCATTTTTCTGAGAGCCAGAATATAAAAACCGTTTATCATAGGCCACAAACCTCCGTTATGATAAGAATAGGGCTTATTTTTGAATTCAAATAAATGCTCGGATTTAAGCTCATCCCAGTCCTTGCTCCACCTTCTTATAACCGGATGAAAGGCCGGAAGTAGATCTTTTTTTGAAACTTTAGAAGCATATTCAACTATCTTTTGATTCTTTTTTTTATCAGATATTCCTGAAATAATAGCCAAACTATTAGCAAAAGTATCAAAACGTTTAGTGTCCGCATCAAAATCTTCCATCCAGTACCGACCCTCTTTGTTTTTTAGCTCATTAAAGATCGAAATGTGATAAATATATTTTTGATCCTGTTTTTTTACTTCTTGAGGCCAAAAATTTATTTGAATTCTCTTTTTAAGATCAACCTTCTTGTCATCCCAGTATTCAAACTCCTCTCCCTTGATCTTCTTAAGTTTTATAAACTCAATCAAAGCCAAGTAATAAAGGATTTGATCGTAAAGAAGGTAGCCCCTTCTTGGCATTTCATCGGCCCAATCTCCTCCTTCAGGAACAAATATCAATCCCCTTTGATTGAATTCCCAGCACTCAAGTAGATCTATGGTCTTTTTTATTCCTGGATAATGGTCTTCCAAAAAATTTCCATCCTCGGTCTGGTCATAGTATTTGCCACAGCCGATAATGTACCACAGGGAAGCATCTACTCTTCCGGCTAAGGTGCCATAACTGACCCTCTTGCTCACAGGACTTACATTACTGGGTATTTCTCCCTGCCTTCCCTGATAATCCAAGAGAGTATTTAGGGTTTCTTTAAAGGTTTTTATCAAATGTTGGTCCTTGGTCAACAAAGAAGCCAACCCTGAAATAACTACATATCTGGCACAGACCCTCTTATAATTATCCCTTTTTTCAGGAGAAGCGAAAAAACCATATTCAGAAGAGCATTCTTTAAGAAGTTCAAGTGCTTTTTTATAACCCAAACCAATATCTGCGGACATAATAATAATTACAATTCTTTACTTATACCTTTATTTTATTATAGAGACCTGACCTTGTAAAACAGATCCGAAGAAAAAATTCTATAAAATTTCCAAGGCTCTTTTTATCTGCATGATATCCTGGGGTTTTATACCTGAAAGAGAGTTGTTTTCATACTCCTGAATCATCTTGATCCCTTCAATGTCTAAGGCTACCCGATCCCTGGAGGTCATTATCAAACCGGGAAACTCCCTTGGCCCGGTCATAGGACCATTGCTTATAAAACAAGTTCTGGCATCCATAATAATCAAATCGGGCTTAAGCACCAAATTCAATTCCGCGATCTTTTCTTGAAGATTTCTTGCGTGAAGAGACAGTCTTTCCCTGGGCCTCATCAAGCCCACTGACAACTTCAAGGCCCCGGTATATTGAGCTAAAAAATGAGTTTTTAGGCAGGGTAAAAATATCAACCTATCCACCTCTTCCAGAATCTTGGGCAAAGATGCTTGTTTCAGATATTCTGCCTTGGGGATATCTTTTTTAGACCACTCTTTTTTTTCAAAGTTGAATACCTCAACTCTTTCATCGATCCTTTCCAAATCATAGATACCCAAAGAGTCCAAAACAACTTCAGTGTTGGCCATCAGAGTAGAAGAGGCTCCTATCATAATTTTTTTAGGATTCAACTCCAGAACCTGTTCTATTACTTTTTTTAAAAAAAATTTGTCAGTAGAACCGGGATAAGTATCAGAAGTGTTGAAATTGGGTTTTAATAACACCCTATCCCCCTCTTGAACAAAATTTTGCCAACCTCCAAAAGCCTCCACCGAATCTCTCACAGAAACCCCCAAGTTGTTATCTACCTTGATTTTAGAAACCTTTCTTCTCATGAAAAATCATTTATATAAACTCTAAGTCCCAACTTTTTTCACTTAAGGGTCTGTTGACCACCGGACTCAAGGCTAAGGCAATAAGCTTACCATCTCTTTTAATACCCTCATTGACCACTCCAAAGCTATCAAGTTCCTCCTTGATTATTTCTAATTTGTGTCTATATGTCTGATAAAAATTAACACCTCTTTCCCCACATATCCACATGGATACATCAGGTTCCAATTTGTCCGCCTTACCGCCCACTTGCTCCAAGGATCGAGTTATGATTCCACAACTGGCCTGTACAGACAAACGACCCAGATCAAGATCGTTATCTTTCCTTAATTTTTTGTCCAATACCAAAGACATATTCTTTTTTCTGGATACTTGTCCTAAAGTAAACCCCGGAACAGAGGTGGCTGCGACACCTACTATCACTTGCTTGGGAGATTCATAAGGATAAACATTTTTCCACTCCAAAAGTATTTGAGTGGCCGAATCTCTGGAGGGACCCTTTTCCCCGTTTATACGAGATATCAACCACACCGCCCTAACAATAGCTGTTTCAGTATCCTCGGGACAAAGATATTTACCTGTTTTAAAATAGGTACCACCCTCATATTCAAAGGAGTGATCATCAATATTTTTTATTAAAGAAATCAAATTCTTGGCAAACACCCGATTCTGAGAAGCATACTCGACTAAAGATAAGGCCAGACTTTCCAAATAAGAAAATTCAAGGCCCTTAAAATCCTTTTCGGTTTTGAGTTTTTTGAATTTTGTCTTAAACATATTTTTAATTTATTAATTAACCAAAATACCGTATTTATTATTATAGTAATATTGTATCATACAGATCAATGAATAAAAGAGGGAAAATAAAAAACGGGAAGTTTTTTCTCTTCCCGTTTTATCCTTCATTTTATTAGGATCGAATCTCCGACCCTTGTTTTTTCATAAAGCTCCTTGGCGTCCAAGGACATCAACCTTATACAACCCTTTGAACCGGGTTTTCCAGGCAATTCCCCGCCATGGATCCAATATGGTCCATAAAATCTCATGGCATAAGGCATGGGGGCTCCACCGTCTGGTTTAGGGTAGGTGTTCGAGCTATAGTTTTCTATTTTTGTGGAAATTCGATAATACCCGGTTGGGGTCTTATGGCCAGTCTTGCCGGAGGATATGGGGTACCAGACTATCAACTCTCTGTTTCTGTAAACTCCTATAACCTGTTCATCAAGATCCACTATTAACTCAACATCCTTGTCGATATAGCTTGGCAATGGTTGATGAGAGTCCATTGCTCTGTTCATATCATGAGGTACCAACAACTTCATTCCCGGCCTTAAGGACTTGGGAGAGACTCTATTTATTCGAGCCACAATCTTCCAATTGATCCCAAAAAGGGCGTATAAAGTATCTCCGTACTCCACAGTATGGGTATAAAAATCTTCTTGTTTTGATTTCTTATGGTCCTCGCTGACAGGCCGCTTATCATACTGTTTTTCATTGAACTTTTTAGCACATCCTGTTGAAAAGATGGCAACCACTACAAGAAAAAAGACCAAACTCAACCTCAAGTTCATTATCCCCCTCCTTTTTTATATATTCTTATTTAAAGGTGCTTTACTATACTTAATTAAAACATATAAAAAGTAATTTGTCAAACAAGATTTGATTTTCACTCTCATAAAAATAGCCAAGGAAGATCCTTGGCTATTATATTACTATTCCATGCTCTCTGAAAATTCATTGAATTTTTCTAAAGTTTTTCTAAAACTCTTTTCAAACTCCTGCCACTTCACTTTCTCCTGATTGGTTCCTTCTTCCATAACAAAAAAGGATAAAGACTCCACAGACACGCTAAGGCCGAATATCTGAGCATCTACTCCGCTTATCTGAACATCCAAAACGTGTCTATGAGCAATAACTTCTTTGCTGTTTGTCTCTCTTTCTTTTTCTTGTTGTTCCTTTTTTTTCTTGAACTCCACCAATTTCAAAATATCTCCTTTTCCGGTCTTTGAACTACTCATTCGAACTCCTCCTTTTGTGATTTTTTTCTTAAAGAACGATCATATTTCCCAGAGAACATAAAACAAATAATAGTTTAAACTCAAACTTTTGTCAAAACAAAAAGACCCCCAAAAAGTTGACTTATAATAATTTTTGTGTTATATTAAAAAATCTTGTGCGTTCAAAAAATTTTAAAAACGACAAGTCTTGGATCCTTTAAAACAACACAACGAAAAAGGAGGTTTCAAATGAGCTCTGTAGTAAAGTCTTACTTCGCCACAATAGAGACATTGGTTTTTAAACACCTTTATGATAATGTTTGGGCAGCTTTTAAAAAACCCAAAAAAAACTGGGAGAGACCCAGGATCATAATACCGGAAGGTTTTACTCCGGAAAACGGAGAAAAATACGAATGCATTGTAGAGGCCTCTCTGGGCGGAGTCTTTGTTTATAATGACATAGATTATGATCCCTATTCCGCCTCCCTTGTGGATGAAGCCGAACCAGAAGATGTTTTTGAATTTCAAAATCAAGAAAGAGAAGGAGTTAATAAAGGGCTCTTGGGAGACAGGCTTAAGGAAGCTAAAGAAAGGACTTTGACCGCGAATAATGACCAACAAATTGTAAAACTGGAAGTGGAACCCGATTCCAGAAACGGGGGTAAAATGTTCAAACCCCAATACTTCCAAGAAGATCCCTATGCAGAGCAAGAACAAACAATGAGGTTTTATTATTGCCCCGAAATAACAAACCTCAAATTGGGACAAGTGG
>CAZNAQ010000048.1:0-210 GCA_964571265.1 uncultured Gammaproteobacteria bacterium
ATACTACAAGCATTTTACCAGGGCAGGACTGATAGTAGAAGGCCTGGAAATAGAGCCTGTGGCCATTTGTCGAGCCATATTGGATGAAGAGACTCCGGTGTTTGAGAACACAAAAGGAAAGAATTATATCATAATTGATATAGGTTTTTCTCACTCCACTATTATTTTTTATTCTAAAAACACTATTCTTTTTACCACAGAGACTCAGCT
>CAZNAQ010000048.1:220-5119 GCA_964571265.1 uncultured Gammaproteobacteria bacterium
AACCCAGGAATTGGCTAAGAAGTTGGATGTAAAGAGAGACAAGGCTGAGAAATACAAACTTTCCACCAACAAGAATAACAAAAATTACAAAAAGATCATCGAGATCATTGAGGATAATCTGGATGAACTTAATATCAAATTGGGTCGAGCGGTTGATTTTTACTATGAGAATTTTTCTGACAGAGGTCCCTTGGAGGGAGTTTTTTTGGTCGGTGGCGGAGCCTATACAGCCAATTTAAGGAAATCAATAACCTGTTTACCAGGATCTATAGAGATAGAGAATGGCAACCCTTTGTCCAAGATAAGCCAGGGCAGAAAGGCTAAAAAATTCTTTAGAGAAAAAGAAAACAGCCTTTGTTTTACTACTGCCATAGGCCTGGCCTTAAATAGGATTTTTATTAAAGAGGATTGATGTTTATATGTTGTTTTTAAATTTATTACCTGAAAAATTCAGCCAAGAAATAAAATTAAGGAATTTGTTTCAGACTATTTTTAGGTCAGGAATAGTTTTTATCCTGGTTTTGGTCTCTGTTTCTGCTTCCTTTTTCATGGCGGACAGAATCCTTCAGAGTTTTTTTAAAGTAGTGGACAACACCAATTTTTTGATTCAGACCCAAATAGAGGAACCTGTGGATGTTAGAGAGGTAAATCTGAAACTGAGTAGAGTGGAAGATATTCAAGAAAAAAGTTTTCCTTGGTTGGAAGTGCTTGGCGAGGTTTCTGGGACCCTGCCCGAAGGTGTTTTTCTGGAGTCCTTGGAAGTAAACAAAGAGGAGAAAGTGATATCAATGTCCGGAGTGTCTCTTACCAGGCAATATTTAGTGGAATTCAGAAATAACTTGGAAGAGTCTGATATTTTTTTAGAACCTGACCTTCCTTTGGAAAACATTTTAAAGAGGGAGGATATAAATTTTACCATTAAGGCCAATATAGAATTAAGCGATTGATCATTTATGAATATAAAAGGATTCCAAAAATTAAGCATTGTTCAAAAAATGGCTCTTTTTGTTCTTTTTGTGGTGGTGGTATCCGTCTGCCTAATCCTTTTTTTGATCAGGCCTGTCATGGCCAATGTTCAAGAAATAAAAGATGATATAAACAATCAGAGAGTCGAGCTGGAGGAAAAGTATCTGAGGGGCCTTAATGCCAAGATGATATCTCGAAACCTGGATAAGATAGAAAGCAACCTAGAGTTTTTAGACCAAATTTTTATAAAAGAGGATGGTTATTTGGATTTGGTCACCTCCTTAGAGGGCTTGGCTGAAAAAAAGGGACTTGAAGAGCGATTGGATATTTTAAAAAACAGATCCACAGACAGGGGTTTCTATGAGATAGTCCCGGTTCATGTGGAGGTAAGGGGAAATTTTGATAATCTTCTTGCTTTTTTAGTAGAGCTTAAAGGAAAAGATTATCAGTTTAACATAAATTCTTTGCGAATAAGAAGCCAGGACCCGGCTTCAACCGAAGACCTAAGAAGAAATTATTTTGACCAAGAAGAAGGTCCGGAAGAATATTCAGAAGAAGTTTTGGATGAAGAGTTTGTTGACGGGCCCGAGGTTCAGGGTCCGGAGGTAGGAGAGGAGGAGGTTTTGGATATTACGAACGAAGAAACTGACCTCGGCGAATTCAACAATCTTTATGACCCCGGGCCAATTGATAAAGATTTTTCTATGTTGATCCTAGGAGAGGTTTATTGGAAAAATCAATAAATTATGGATATCAAAGACATTAAAGACATCAAAGTTCAAAAAAAGCTCATCCATTCTTTTTTGTATGTCGTTATCATCGGTATTTTTGTCTATACCGGTTGGTTTCTATACTTTAATTTTTATAAAGCCATTAATTGGAAAGAAGATTCTCTCCAGGGAGATCTTGATAGTGGTGCTATTGTCCAGAATATTAATATGAACAGAATGGAGGAAGTGGTTGATATGGTGGAAAGCTCCAGAGCATCATCAAGTCCCGAGGACCTTGATATAGAGATCAATTTTCGCTAAGCCTTTTTAACTCTTTTATATATTTCTTTACCTCCAGTTTTTTGATACCTTCCTTCCTTTTTTTGGCTTTTATCTTTAATTGGTTAAAGTTTTTTTTGATTTTTTCCGCACCCCTGATTAAATCTTTTCGGTCTCCGGCTTCAAATAACTCTACGGCCCCGAATTTTTTTGTCTCAGGTATCCCTCCCAGGTTAGAGGCCAGGACCGGTAAGTTTTTCTGCAGTGCCTCATAGATAACAGTCGGGGAGTTTTCGTAACACAGAGAAGGAACTATCAGACAATCAGCCTTTTCCATATACTTTTGGACTTCTTGATTGTCTTTTTTTCCCAAATAGTTGATTTCGAAAGAGTCGGAGATGGTCTTTTTCAGTTCTTCTTCTAAACTCCCTCCCCCCACTATGATCAGCTTTGAGGTCTTGTGATATTTTTTAAAACTTTTTGCCAGGAATAAGACCCCTTTGTGTTCCTCTATTTGTCCCACATACAGGAAGGTAAATTTTTGTTTTGGTGCTTGTTTTTCAGGGTCATAATTTTTTTTGTCTAAGATTAGGGGGTTGGGAAGGACTTTCTTGGAGGACTGAGGGAAGAATTCATATCTTTGATGGATATCCAGGAGCCAGCCAGAAGGAGAGATCACTGCTTCAGGGGACCCCCACAAAAAACTGTTTATCTTTATATAGATTTTGTTTATTACAGAACTCAGTTTTTTCTCTTCTCCTTTTATCAAAAGACCGCTGGGATGAAGAAGTTGGATATCGTGAAGGATATGAAGGTGTTTGATCCCTTTTTGTTTTCCAAGGAACAAGGGTATGAGGCCACTTAGACCTTTTATATTGTTGGTTATTACCAGATCAGGCGCTTCTTTTCTAAGTATTTTTTTGAATTTTAAGTAGTTTCTTATATTAAAAATATCCCAAATGTGCCAGAACAGGCGTATGGACTTGGGAAGTTTTTCAAGTCTGTAATAAAAAGAGGGGAGGTAGTGGATGCGCTTGCTTTCTTGTTCTTTATTTTTGGAGTCAGGTCGACCGGTTATGACAAAAATCTGCTTTCCTTCTTTAGCAAACTCTTCTACTAATAGTTGCACGATCTTTTCCGCCCCTCCTTTTTGATAAGGAGGATAGAGATTGTTTACCAGAGCTATTTTCATATTAGCTGATTTTGATTATTGTTTCATTTAAAGACTCTTTCATTTTTTTTAAGGAATACTTTTTTTCTGTTTTTATTCTAGCCCTTACCCCCATGTCCTGTCTTTTATTTTGATCATTGATTAGAAGCTCCAGTTTTTGGGACAGGTCTTTGACATCCCCTGGTTCTATCAAGAGTCCTTCTTGATTATCCTTGAACACACCCCTGACACCGGGCAATTTTGAGGCGATAACCGGAAGTCCGCAGGCCATAGCCTCTAAAAGGACTATCCCAAAGGCCTCACTGCTATCAGTCGAGGGTAGAACAAATATATCGCTTTCTTGATACTTATTGACCAGCTCTTGATCGTTTAATTTTCCAGAAAAATTTATTTTTGATTCCAGTCCCAATTTGTTTACCTTTTTTGATAGGATTCCTTAAGACCCCCTTCACCGACTATATCTATCATCCAATTGCCTTCTCTTAGGTATTTGCCGGCCTCGATCAGCTTAGCCACTCCTTTGAAGTAATGAGCCTTGTCCAGGCCTCCGACAAACAAGATCCTTGTATCTTTATTCTTTTGTTTCTTTTCATCCGGAAGGAATTTAGTGATGTCCACCCCAAAAGGAATCTCTTTGAATTTGTCAGGACGTTTTTCGTAAAGATCTTTGATCTGGCTGTTTTTTACATAATCAAGACTGGAGGTTACAATAGCATCGGCTCCTTCAAGAAGATTTTTGGAGGTTATTTTTGAGGGAAGGGACAGGATTTTTGCCATGCCCCGGAGACCAAAGACGTCCATGTGATAATGGACGATCAATTTTGTTTTTTGGGGTTTTAGAGCTCTCATTAAACTGATTACTTCGGTTGTTCCGAAAAACGGGTAGTGAAGATAGGTCAAGTCAAAATCATTCATTTCCCGGGCAAGCTGGGGCAGAAAGGCTCCGTTGCCGTGTTTTAATATCGGATGTAAGGGCCTGAGATATTGTTTTGTTTTCAGAAAATTCTTGTCTTTTTTGTAATTAGGAAAAAAAGTGCTCACCTCATGTTCTGAGGAGAGCATTTCTCCTATAGTGTAAGCGCTGTTTCCTATACCCCCGGCATAAGGGGGGAAGGTGCAGACGATTTGAGCTATTTTCATAAAACTATATTTCTTCCTTGTTGAATATGAATCTTTGCCAGAAAGTGGAGATGGTAAAGACGGCTATTGCTTGTGCAAAGTTAATATTATTAAAGGATTCAAAAAATATCAAGGGGACAATGATCACTATAAAAGGGAGTGAGAAGATAAAAGCATCGAATTTTAATCTGTCCGAATACTCCATTTCGATATAAAAACCATCTTCTTGTCTAGAGCCTTTCCTGTTGAAGAGAAAATAGTGCCAAGCATAGGACATCAGGAGGACAGCTCCGGCCTGGATCACATTAATATAGCTTAAGGATTTCAAGGATATTAAAGGAATAGCTAAAACAATAAGGGGCAGGGAGTAGAAAAAAAATTCACTCTTGGCCTTGTCCATGTAGGTCAGCCATATTTTTACTATTAAGTTGCCGTCCCTTTCTCTTTTTTTTCTGGTCTTCATTCCTATTTTTAATCTTACAGCCATAATAAGACCGAAAAAGGATAAGGGGGCCAAGGTTCTCACTATCTCTAAGGCCACCTCTAATCTGTCTCCCAGGACAAAATAGACCAAACAAGAGATACCCAGAATCAAGGCCCAGGCAAGATTGAGAAAATCCACAAACATTTCCCTGGCTTTCATAGGATGTATAT
>CAZNAQ010000049.1:0-5046 GCA_964571265.1 uncultured Gammaproteobacteria bacterium
TTGAGCCAAGGCAGTAGCCTTTCTACCTTTCTTTATCTTTAAATTCTTTTTTTTGTTTGTAAGAAATAACCCCCTTAAAAGATTATGGTTATATTTTTTTAGAAGAAAAAAGGATAAAAAGGAGAAAAAGATATTTTCCTACAGAAGAACGATAAGAAAAAAGAAAAGTTCAAAACAGAAAATGGATAAGGACCAGGAAGAGGACATACTTAAAGCTTATAATTCTAACAGATTCTTTTTAAGATCTTTAACTTCCTTTTTGGTCTTAATAATTTTAATAGTGACTCCTTTTAAAATTTTAAGTTATTACACTTCCTTTGACATGGACTATATCCGGGAACAGATAGTAGGAAGTTCTAAAAGCGCCCTGGGAAGTTTTGAGGCGGCTGCCCAGGCCCTGGGAAGAATGAATCCTGGTGAAGCTGAAGAGAATTTTTCCAGGGCCAATCTTGATCTTCTCAAGGCTCAGGAACAGATCCAGGACATAAACAACATTCTATTGGAATTAAGTCGTTTCGCGCCCAATGAAGAGGTTCGTTTAGCCTCTGTGAGCAAAGAGATAATATCAGCCGGTCAATCCGCCTCTGAACTTGGTAGGTATTTGAGTTCTGCTTTTGATGTTCTATTAAGTATTCAAGAGAGTGAAGAGTCTTCACCAAACGCCTTGGAGGTTATAGAGGATTTTGGAGTTGAGATAAACAAAGCTTTAAAAGAAGCAGAAAAAATAAATGAATACCTGGATAATATAAGGGTTTCGGTCCTGCCGGAGCAGTATAGATCTGACTTCCTGGCTTTAAAGGAAAAGACTCGGGCTATGGAAGCCGGATTGAGAGAATTATCTGTTATAGCAGAAAAAAGCTTGGTCTTTTTGGGAGCTGAAAGATTTGACAAAAAATATTTGATAGTATTTCAAAACAGCAATGAGATAAGAGGTTCTGGAGGTTTTGTGGGGAGTTTTGCCAAAGCCAGTTTTAAACAAGGAGAACTAAGATATATCGAAGTTCCCGGTGGCGGTAGTTATGATATGGACGGAGGATTGACCGAGATGATAGCCGCTCCTCCGGCCCTGCAATTATTGTCTCAAAGGTGGTATTTTAGAGATGCTAATTGGTGGCCGGATTGGCCCACTTCAGCCAAAAATTTAATGTCTTTTTATGAAAACAGTGGTGGCTCGACAGTTGACGGTTGCGTGGCCATTACTCCTGAGGTTTTGGGAAGGATTTTGGAGGTCACCGGTCCCTTGGATCTGGGTGAAAAATATGGTATTATTGATAAAGAAAACTTTTGGATTACCATAAGGGAGGATATAGAACAGGAGAAACAAAGTGAAAAACCTAAAAAGATCATTGAGAGTTTGAGTGAAGAGATAATAGACGAACTATCTCATGACCTGAGTTTGGAGAGAATAATCGCTCTTTTTGATGCTATTAAAAAGAGCTTGGATGCCAAGGATATCCAGCTTTATTTTTCCAATGAAAGCTTACAAGAAGAGGTCTTAAAAAGAGGCTGGGGAGGAGAGATGAAAGATACTGAAAGAGATTATTTGTTAGTGGCTAATACTAATATTGCCGGCCAAAAAAGTGACAAGAATATAAAGCAGATAATCGATCATCGAGCCGATATAAAAGAGGATGGCTCCATTGTTAACACGCTTAAAATAACCAGGATTCATACAGGAGATAGAAGTGAAGAAACTTACTACAGAGCTAGAAATGTTAATTGGATGCGGGTTTACGTGCCTGAAGGAAGTGAGCTTTTGGAGGCCAAGGGCTTTGAACAGCCAGGAGAAAGGTTTTTTACAGCATATGACGAGAATATAAATACCAATCAACACCCAGTTATAGAGGAAAAGTTGGAAAACCTGAGTTATCATAGACCCAGTGCCACCCGCATTTATCCCGAGAATAACAAGACCGTTTTCGCCAATTGGTCTTTATTAGACCCCGGAGAGGAAGTGGTTATTGAATTAAAATATAGATTACCTTTTAAAATAAACACAGAGTCAAAGATCCCTTCTAATTGGTTGGAGAAATTGAAACAAACTGTAAGATCTTCTCCTGAAAAGTATGCGCCATATTCGTTATTAGTTCAAAGACAAGCCGGGTCCGGGGGGACGCAATTCAATTCTGTTTTGAACTGGCCTCAAAGATTTGAATCTGCCTGGAATTACCCTGAAGAGCTTTTGATAAGAGATAGAGGTTGGTTTATATCCACGGATTTGAAGAGAGATACGTATTGGGCCACCATATTAAAAGACAAATAAATTTATGAATTCTAATAGTAAGAAAAAATCAGATAATTTTGCCAATAAAGAAAAGATCTCTGTCAGAGAGGGAGATTCCAGTGTTTCTGAGTTTATAAGAAA
The DNA here is from genome assembly GCA_964571265.1 of uncultured Gammaproteobacteria bacterium. Classification (GTDB taxonomy): domain Bacteria; phylum Patescibacteriota; class Patescibacteriia; order Patescibacteriales; family JAGXOH01; genus CAZNAQ01. The sequence continues at coordinate 2,366 of CAZNAQ010000049.1, forward strand.
ACCACTGCCCAGTGATGAAGAGGTTAGAAAATTCGAAGAAAAATTATTTCGTAAATCAAGGGAAGAAAAGGAAGAGGCGGTCAAGAGTAGCCTGTCAGAGATCTATAAAGATGACCAGGGAAACATGGTAAATGTCAAAAAAATAGAAAAGAAAAAAAAGAGAGGTCTTCTTTCTTGTTTTTTTTATCTTTTATTTATAGCTTTTATTTTGGCTGCCGGATTCGTGGTCTACTATGTTTATTACCATGGAGGGAGCAGTATCGAGGTGGACTTCTCCATAAAGGGTGAAGAGGAGATTGTTGCTAATAAAGAATTCTCTTACGTTATTGAATACAAAAATCTCAGCACAGCCGATTTGAATAACGTCCAAGTTGAAGTTCAATATCCTGATAATTTTATTTTTTTAGACAGTGAGCCCGGTGTTTCCAGAAAAGACACTCAACGGGATTACTGGAATATTGATAGGATAGCATCCGGTGAAAGGGGAGAGATCGAAATCAAGGGAAAAATGATAGGCACCAAAGGTCAATCAGGAGTGATTTCCTCAAAGATCAATTACACCCCCAGTAATTTTTCCAGTGAATTTGGAAGAGAGGATTCTTTGAATACCAGGATAAGTGATATCGGTTTGGACATAGATATAAGTTCTGACTCTAGTATATTGGTAGGGGAAGAAAAAGAAGCAAACATATCAATAAAACCCCAACCAGAAAATTACCTGAATAAATTTGTTCTTGAGTTGGATATCCCTGAAAATATGAATATCTCAGAACTGGAGGCGGAGGACGAGGATATTAATATATCAGAAGGTGATCGAAATTCCTGGTTAATATCTGAAGTAAAAGATTCACTTATAAATCTAAAATTAAACTACAGTTTTTCTGAAAAAGATTTAGATGAGGAGAGTATAAATTTTTTGTTCAAAGGACAAGAAAATGACCAAGGATTTAAATTTTTTGAAAAAACCCTGGATATCGAAGTTATAAAAAGCAATATGGATCTAAGTTTGACTATAAATGACTCTGACCGAGATGAAGCGGTTAACTTTGGAGAAAAACTGGATTATTCTATTGATTATAAAAATAAAGGTGATGATGCCATGGAAAATGTTATGATAATGGCAGTTCTAGATAGTGATATTCTTAACTGGACTTCCCTGGAGTCCGAGTATAATCCATCTGAAGAAGGAAATACCTTGATCTGGACCCAGGAAGAAATCCCTGGACTGGAGGAGCTGGAAAGAGGAGAAGGTGGTTCTATTAATTTTTCTATAGAGGTGATTCCTTTCCCTGGAACTGAGGATGATAGGGATTACAAGATAAGGAGTTATGCCCAATTCGTGGCTTCTGGAGATAGGCCGAGCTTTGATGTTTCTTCTGATGATGATATGGATAACAGGAGCAACACAATAGAGAATCGGGTAAACAGTAATTTGAGATTATCTGAGGAAATCAGATATTTTAGTGAAGACAATGATCCTGTTGGCTCGGGACCATTACCTCCAAAAGTCGGGGAAGAGACAAGTTTTAGAGTCTACTGGACCATAAGAAACGACCTTCATGAACTAAGAGACCTAAAAGTCAGTTTGGAATTACCCGACAATATTTCCTGGGACGAACAAGAGGTTACTTCAGCCGGTAATATTTCTTATGATCAAGAAAAAGGCGAGGTTATTTGGACACTTGGTAGATTGCCACTGTCGGTTCATAGGGCTGATGCCGAATTCAATATAAGTCTTGAACCAGAAGAAGATGATGAAGGCAAGGTCTTAATTCTTTCACCCGGAGCTTCAGTGGAAGCCTATGACACTGAAACAGAGTCTACTATAAATATTAAAGGAGAATCAAAAACTACCGCTCTTGAAGACGACGAAGTAGCCAACAGGACCAGTGACGGACGTGTAGAGGATTAGTTTCTTTGGTGATCCGGGTTTCTTTTTTTAAAATAATAGAGTTATATGAAAGATTTCTTTCAAAACAAACTTTACCTCCTTTTGACCCTATCTTTTTTTACTTTGGCTATAATTTTCAGTATTTTTGTCATTCACGGAGACGGTTTAAAAAAGATATACACCACCCTTGCCTCTCCTGACTCCTCAGACGCTATTGCTGTTAGAATAATGGCCAACCCCAACAACCATCATCCTGAAAACTGGTTCAAGGAAAGGGGGTATCAAGGCGAGATAGAAAAAATGGAAATCGATGGATACAGGGCTATCCGTTCCGGAAGAACTACGTATGTAAGCGTTGGCAACTTAGAAGAAGGGGAGGTCAATTCCAGCATATATCTACTTTCTCATAGCCAAGAAGTGGATGAGGATATTCAAGAGGTATATGAAAGAATGATTGACAATTGGAGGTTTAACGCTGATTTGGATAATTTAGGTAGGTGTAACATATCTTCTCTTGTCTGCGTAGATGACAACGATTGCCCAGATGACTATACTTGCCAAACAAGTGGAAACAGGAAAAATAAATGTTTACCCGATGACAGTCTTCCTCCATGTTTAAGGGATAGTGATTGTCCCGAAGGACTGTTCTGTGACAGTGCCAAAGCTCAAGTAACAAGAGAGACCATAAAAATGGGGGATATGGCGGAAATTCAGATGCACTTGGAAAGGTACAGTGAAGAAAATAACGGACGTTATCCAAATTTGAGCTCTGGAACTTATCTTCCTGGAA
>CAZNAQ010000050.1:0-5037 GCA_964571265.1 uncultured Gammaproteobacteria bacterium
TGGGAAGTTCATGGAAAAGTTCTATGTTCAATACGGACACAGGAGTATCGCTGACTGCGGCAGTACTACCATTTTCATAGAGGGCATAAGCATGTTGGGTGACAAGGCCCTCCAGGACTGGCCCCTTTATTCGGGCCAAGAAACCAGCACCAGATATATCGACATGTCCAAGCAGGCAATTGTTGATCCTTTGGGAACCCCTGATTCCAGACAAATATTAAAAGACTGGATGAGATTCTATATAAAAAACCAAGAGGTGGTGAACAAACATCTGAGAACCAAACATCCCAAAGAAGAACATCAAGAAGAAGCCACCTACGAAAAGGCTATCCAGGCCCGTACTTTTGATATTATGCGCGGCTTTTTACCTGCTGGTATCACCACTCAACTAAGTTGGCACACTAACTTAAGACAAGCTAAGGACAAAATATCCCTACTTCAAAGACACCCCCTTCCAGAGGTCAAAAAAACCGCTGAAGACATTTTAAAAAGATTAAAACAAAAATATCCCAACAGTTTCAGTCATGAGGACTATCAGGAACAAAAGGAATACTGGACATATTTGATGAACGAATATAATTATTACTACCCCAAAACCCTGAACCCGGATTTTGATTATAAAAACAACATCCAACCCCAGGAACTTAAACAATATAAAGATATTATAGAAAAAAGACCCCCTAAAACCAACTTGCCTCACTTTCTAACAGAGCTGGGCAATATAATATTTGATTTTAACTTGGATTTTGGATCCTTTAGAGACATTCAAAGACATCGGAATGGGGTTTGCAGAATGCCTCTCTTGACCACGAAACTGAATTTCAATTCTTGGTATCTGGAACAATTGCCAGAACAAACCAAAGAAGAAGCCAAGAATCTAATTGATATTCAAAAACAAAGAATAGAAGCACTGGAAACTAGTGATCAAAATAAGCAATATTATATCGCCATGGGCTTTAATGTCCCTTGCCGTGTCTCTTATGGCCTCCCGGCCCTGGTATATGTTATAGAATTGAGAGCTAGTAAGGCTGTTCATCCCACTCTAAGAGATGTGGCCCATAAAATGCATTACACTTTAAAAGAATTATTTCCTGACCTGGTTCTTCACACAGACCTGGAACCGAGTAATTGGGATATAAAAAGGGGTTCTCAGGATATAATCGAAAAAATTAAAAAACATACATGAACAAAAAAATAATTTTGGGGCTAGTGGGTCCGATTGCCTCTGGAAAAGGAACTGTTGCCAAATACCTTCAAGAAAAACAAGGAGCCAATGTATATAAATTCTCCACTGTTCTGAGAGATGTTTTGCAAAGATTACACCTAGATGTAAGCAGAAAGAACTTGCAGGACATATCAACCATCCTAAGAAAAAGTTTTGGTGAAGACATCTTGGCCAAAACAATAGCCGAGGATACTGAAAAAGACCAAGGTAGTTTAGTGGTGGTGGACGGCATCAGGAGATGGGCCGACATTACCTACTTAAACAAAAAGGATAATTTCATTTTAGTGGGAGTTGATGCCGACCCCAAGATAAGATACCAAAGACTGATTAAAAGAAAAGAAAACGAAGGTGATTCCAGTAAAACCTACGAAGAGTTTCTAAAAGACCAAGATCAAGAAGCTGATGCCGAGATACCGGAGATTATCAATAGTGCCTCAGAATTAATATACAACGATCATGAATTAGAAGTGTTGTATAATAATATTGATAGTCTTTTAAATAAATACAATTATGGAAAATAATAATACTAAAAGAGGTAAATTTATAGTCTTTTACGGTATTAACAACCTTGGAAAATCAACTCAGGCTAAAAAACTGGTGCAAACCTTAAAAGAACAAGGCGAAAAAGCAGAGTATTTAAAATATCCCATCTATGAACTGGAGCCCTCGGGAAATCTCATAAACAACTACTTAAGAGGAGGCAACCAATACTCTCTATCCCCGAGAGAGGCCCAAATAATCTATGTCCTTAACCGCGGCCAATATGAAAAGGAGCTAAAAAAGAAACTGGATTCTGGAATAAACATAATCTCTGAGGACTATACCGGAACCGGATTAGCCTGGGGTATCACCGCCGGAGTGGATGAATTGTTTTTAAAATATATAAACAAACACCTCTTAAAAGAGGATTTGGCTTTTTTGTTTGACGGAGAAAGGTTCATAGAAGCTGAGGAAAAGGACCATAAACATGAATCAGACCAGGAGATAATGGATAGGGCCAGAATAACTCATCTAAAGCTAGGTCAAGAACTAGGTTGGATCAAAATAAATGCCAACCGGCCGATCGAAGTGATCCATCAAGAAATTTACTCTAAAATAAAGCATTTCAACAGAAACGGATCTTTTACCTTTAATAATTACCAAAAAGAGTCTAGACAAACAGCTCTCTACCCTGATCTCGGGAATAATTTTATCTACCCCACACTGGGCTTAACCGGCGAGGCTGGAGAGGTGTCCGAAAAAGTCAAAAAAATAATAAGGGACAAGAACGGATTAATGGATCAAGAGACCGAAGAGATTATCAAAAAGGAATTAGGGGACGTTCTGTGGTATCTGTCCCAATTGGCAACCGAAATGAATCTGTCACTGGAAGATGTGGCTCAAGAAAATCTACACAAGCTATCGCAAAGAAAAGAAAACAATACCCTTCATGGTGAGGGAGATAATAGGTAATTAAAATATAATTATAAACAACTTCAACTATGAAATATGATGTGATAATCGGCTTGGAAATACATGCCGAATTGAAAACCAAATCCAAAATGTTTTGTCGTTGCGATAATAATCCCGAAAACAAGGAGCCCAATACCAATGTTTGTCCGGTATGCCTGGGTCAACCCGGAGCTCTCCCCCACCCGAACAAACAAGCCATTGAATGGATAGTTCTTTTGGGTTGTGGGTTGGGTTGCCAAATAAACTATTTTTCCAAATTCGATAGAAAAAATTACTTTTATCCAGACCTACCCAAGGGGTATCAAATATCCCAATATGATCTGCCCTTCGCCTTTAATGGTTTTTTGGAGGTAAACGGAGAAAAAATAGACATAACCAGAATACACCTGGAAGAAGATACCGGAAAAACCAGACATCCCAACAATAAAGAATACTCCTTGATCGATTACAATCGATCCGGAACCCCTTTGATAGAGATGGTGACAGAACCAACCATTAGAGACTCAATCACTGCCAAAAAATTCTGCCGAGTATACCAGCAGGTTCTAAGGTATCTGGATATCAGTGATGCAGATATGGAAAAAGGACAAATGCGTTGTGAGGCTAATGTGAGTCTTCAAGAAAAGAATAAATGGAAATATGATCCAGACACCGGGGAAATAAAGTCCTTGGGGGATTACCAACTAAATCCCAAGGTGGAGTTAAAGAATATCAATTCCTTCAAGGCCATGGAAAAAGCCATTGAGTATGAAATATCCAGACAAGAAAAACTCCTTGATTCAGGGGAGAAGCTGGTTCAGGAAACTAGAGGATGGAACGAAGACAAAGCCCAAACCATAAGGCAAAGAGTTAAAGAGACCGCTGCTGATTACAGGTATTTTCCAGAACCAGACATACCTCCGATAAACATGGATGGGAAGTGGGTAGAAGAAATAAAGACCAGATTGACGGAAATGCCGCCTTCAAAAAAGAAGCGTTTTCAAGAGCAATATGATTTTGACGAAGAAACCGCCGAGATACTTATATCAGACAAAGATCTGGCCTCATATTCCGAAAATGTAATATCCGAATTAAGGGCCTGGATAAACTCTGACGGAGATAATTGGGAAAGACAAAAGACCAAGCTAGCCAAAACCGCAGCCAACTGGTTGGTCTCTGAGTTATTTAAACATCTTAGGGAAAAAGGAGAAAAAATATCAGACATCAAGATAACTCCAGAAAACTTTGCTGAACTGATATTTTTGGTGTATAAGGCAAAAATAAATTCCAGTGCCGGTCAAAAAATACTGGAAGTAATGTATGAAAAAGGCGGAGAGCCAAGTTCCATAATGAAAGATTTGGGCTTGGAGCAAATAGATGATGAGGGAGAACTGGAAGGTATGGTCAAACAGATACTTGATAAAAACCCTGGTCAAATAGAGCAATACAAACAAGGCAAGACCAATGTTTTGCAATACTTTGTTGGCCAAACCATGGCCGCCACCAAAGGAAAGGCTAACCCGCAAAAAGTCACTGAAATCCTTAAAAAACTGCTAGACAACTAAAATATCCGGGCTTTATAAAAAAATAACCGACTCTTTTATGTCGGTTATTTTTTTATAAAATCTCTGACCAGGTCTCTTGCCTCTTCTCTACTTTTAATCCAGTGTATCCGCCTACCCTGCCTCTCCCATCTTTTTAACCAAGTTATCTGTTTTTTAGCAAATTTCCTTATCTGTAAATAGAGTTTTTCCAACATTTCTTCATAGTCTATTTTTTCCTGAAGGTAGTAAGCCACCCATCTGTACTCTAGGCCGAATTTTTCCAAACCACTCCAGGACAGGCCTTCTTGATGTAATCTTTCCACCTCATCAATCAAGCCTTCTTGTTCCAGTCTCTGAACCAGTCTCCTGTAGATCCTTTTTTCCAACTCCTCCATGGGGTGGGTCAATCCCAAAACCAAAGAGTCAAACTTAGGAACACCCGCGTTTTTTGTATTTGAATCTTCTTGACCACTCAAAACTTCCAAATATCTTATTAATCTGAGTTTGTTCTTTTTATCACTGGAATTGATTCTGGAAGCAAATCCCGGATTCCTCTTTTTGATCTCCTCAAACAAATCTTGAGAAGATAATTGTTCTGACTCACTGCGAAGCTCCATATCTTGACCAGCACCAGACAACTGATATCCATCAATCAAAGATTGAAGATAAAGACCGGTACCTCCAACCACTATCGGTAATTTATTCTTGGACAAAACCCTTTCTATCGCTTGGTAAGCCATTTTCTGGAATTCGGCCAAATTAAACTCCCTATTAGGCTCAACTACATCTATTAAGTGGTAGGGAATCTTGAATTTCTTGTCCGCCTTATCTCTGATA
>CAZNAQ010000051.1:0-4976 GCA_964571265.1 uncultured Gammaproteobacteria bacterium
AAATATAAAATATAATTCTATATGCCAAAAGACGAAAACAGAAAAAATAAAAAAGCGACACCTAAGCAAGAGTATGATGCCAGTGCCATTACGGTTTTGGAGGGATTGGAACCGGTGAGAAAGAGGCCGGGCATGTACATAGGTTCCACTTCGGGTACTGGTTTGCATCATTTGGTCTGGGAGGTGGTTGATAACGGTATTGACGAGGCTATGGCCGGCCATGCCGACGAGGTTACCGTCAATTTACTTGACGATGGTATGGTAAGAATAACTGATAATGGTCGAGGTATTCCGGTGACCACGCATAAGTCTACGGGTGTTTCTGCCCTGGAAACAGTTTTGACCAAATTACACGCCGGAGGTAAGTTTGGGGACGGCGGGGGCTACAAGGTTTCCGGTGGCCTGCACGGAGTCGGTGTTTCGGTGGTAAACGCCTTAAGTGAATACTTGAAAGCCGAAGTCCATAGAGATGGCAAGGTGTGGATCCAGGAATATAAACTGGGCACTCCTCAAAACAAAATAAAGTCAACAGGAAAAACCAAGGAGACCGGAACAGCCATAACCTTCAAGCCTGACCGTAGTATTTTCAGTGAGACCGAGTTCAGCTGGGGAAAGATCTTGGATCATTTGAGACAACAAGCCTACTTGACCAAAGGTCTTACCATAAAGATATTTGATAAAAGGCAGGGTAGAAGAGAAAAATCCTACTGCTTTTATTTTGAAGGTGGCATTAAATCCTACATCAAATCCCTAAACAGGGGTAGGAGTGTTAAACATAGTACTTACTTCTACACAGAAAAGGAAGTCGAAGAAACAAACATAGAAATAGCCCTGCAATACAACGATGAATTTAATGAAACAGTCTTACCTTTTGCTAATAATATTTACACTTCTGAAGGGGGTTCTCACTTGTCAGGTTTTAAAACAGCCCTGACTAGAACTCTTAATAATTACGCCAGAAATCACAACCTTTTAAAAGAAAAAGAAGAGAATTTAACCGGTGATGATGTCAGGGAGGGTTTGACCGCCATTATCAGTGTTAAGTTGACCGATCCTCAGTTTGAGGGACAGACTAAGTCTAAACTGGGTAATGCGGAGATAAAGACCTATGTTGAACAGGTTTTTGGGGAAAAATTCGCCATTTTCTTGGAGGAACACCCCAAAGAAGCCGAGGCCATAATCAGTAAATGTGTGTTATCGGCTCAAGCCAGAAGAGCAGCCAAATCGGCCAGGGCTTCTATTTTAAGAAAGGGTGCCCTGGAAGGACTGACTCTTCCGGGAAAGTTGGCTGATTGCTCCAGCAGAAAACCCGAGGAATGCGAATTGTATATAGTGGAGGGAGATTCTGCCGGTGGTTCGGCCAAGCAAGGTCGGGATCGTCGTTTTCAAGCAATCCTACCCCTGAGAGGAAAGATTCTGAATGTGGAAAGGGCCAGATTGGATAAAATGCTCAGCAACAACGAGATCAAAAGTTTGGTAATTGCCTTGGGTACGAACATTAATGATCAGTTTAATATTGAAAAATTGAGGTATCATAGGATTATTATCATGACCGACGCTGATGTTGATGGAGCTCATATAAGAACCCTGCTCCTTACCTTATTTTTCCGTCATTTTTATTCTCTTATCTCCAACGGAAAACTGTATATAGCCCAACCTCCCCTGTATCAATTAAAGAAAGGAAATGAGGTTAAATACGCTTATAGTGAGGAGGAAAAGATAAAGATAGTTAAAGAGATGGGTGGTGAAGTGGTTGAAGTTGAGGAAGAAAGTGAGGATGGCGAGGATGTTGAGGTGAAAGAAAAAGTAAAAGGAAATATTAAAATTCAAAGATATAAAGGTCTTGGAGAAATGAACCCAGATCAATTATGGAAAACCACCATGGATCCGGAAACAAGAATTGTTAATAAAGTTACAGTGGAGGACGCGGCTCAGGCAGATAAGATCTTTGATATGCTCATGGGTGGCGAGGTTGCTCCCAGAAAACATTTTATCCAAACTCACGCCAAAAAGGTTGAGAATTTGGATGTATAATAAAATAATTTTGATCAAATGACCCCAATATTACTCTCCCCTATTTTGGCCGGAGCGATAGCTCAGGGTATAAAATTTCTATTAAAGACGAATAAACAAAAATTCAGCTTTAAAAATTTATTAGCCTATTCTGGGATGCCTTCTGGGCACAGCGCTATGGTGGTAGCTTTGGCCATGTCGGTGGCCCTGGAAGAAGGTTGGGACTCCTCTCTCTTTGCTGTTGCTTTTATTTTGGCTATTATTGTGATAAGAGATGCCCTGGGTATTAGAAGGTATTTGGGGAGACATGGAAAAACTATAAATGTTTTAATCGAAGACTTGGGAGAAGATAAGTTTTTAGATAAAGAATACCCTCATTTATTGGAACATGTCGGTCATACCCCGGCCCAGGTAATAGTCGGATCATTGATAGGGTTTTTGGTCAGTATTCTTATATATATTTTGTAGATCAATATCTTGTATAACTTATATTTATCGGACTGTTCATGTCCAGGTCGATAAAGCTAAAGTCTCCGCTTGAATCCCTGTAAGCCAGTTGCCAGGTATCGATTCCGCTCCAACTTATCGGCTCTATGGTGAGTGACCAAGAATCTTGAGGTATCTCTATCATTCCTCCGTCAGTACAGCAAGTTCCCCAGCCCCAGGACCAAACATCACCATCAACGATTTCGTATCCTACATCCCAACCCGGCATATCACCCGGGTCATCTTCTACTGCTATTCTATTCCCTGAGGGCATGTTCGAAAATAAGAATTCCATTGAACCTCCATCCGGGTCCTCGTTTCCGTAGATGTCGGTACCACCGAAGGAATTATTGGGAAAATCGTGGATCATTCCCAAGCTGACAACCTCAAGAATTTCACTGTAGTGCAAAAAGAGAACGCTTTTATCAGCTTCGAGTATATAATAGAAATCATCGTTGTTAAAACTAGCATTTTGATAATTGTAAAAATCTTCCGGAGTTTCATCAGTGGAAAAAGTAACATTCAATACCTCATCAATGCCTCCGGGTTGTTGGATATGGACGGTTTCCGTGCCCACACAGACACCATCCTCACAGACCTGCCCCTCTCCCGGACATCCTCCGCAGTCGATCATTCCGTCCCCGCAAAAACTGCCATGAACATCGCATAAGCCATAACAGTTACTGACAGTATTTTTGTCAGTATATTCAGTTGAAGCACAAAGAGTATAACTGTAAGGACTGGTTTTATAGGCGTAAACATGGCTATTGTAAGGAATTTCAAATTCCCCTGATTCCGGGTCAGGAACAGCGAACCACTTATTGATCTCATCCCAGCAGGTTCGAGGGTCGAATTCATAATCACATATCTCCGGATTAGAACATCCATCTGGGCAACATTGTATCTCACAAGGCCCCAAAGTGTTTATGGGTGGTGTCGGGACCTCTCCACCCAGTTTTTCCGAAAACTCATTGTCCCAGCTTGGCCAAGTAGAGATGGTTTTTCCGGGCAAGTAGGTGCCGGCAGTTAGTTTTGGATATTGACCATGTTCGGCTTTGTAATTTTCCAAGAGAATTTCCATTCTTGCCAGATCTCCCAATCTAACAGTATCTCTTGTAACTTTTGCCTTTTCACTGTCACAAAACAGACCTTCTGGGCAGTCCTTGTCTGTTCGACAAACAAAACCTTCTTCAGGTAAGCATTTGTTTTTATAGTCTCCGTCTTCTTGACAGGAGTAGTTCTCGGGACAATCCTCTTCCTCACTACAGACAATTGAGGAGATATTGCATTCACCCAGGTCATCCAAATTGTTATTAAAACTCCAGTTTTGTATCATTCTTTTGTAAATTTCTTCTGTCTGTGAATCAGCCCCTTGGTCATAGGATATAAGATAGATGTATGTATCCAGTTCTCCTCCCTCTACATTACCAACATTTACATAGGTGGTTCGACCGGAGCGAATGGCTTTATAACCATCTACTGTCTTTTTTTCTATATTACCTTCATAACCCATTTGTTCAAACCAATCACTTGGATGCCAATTATCAGGATTTTTTAATATCCTTATAGCAATGGCATCTGATTCAGAAGGAGTTCCTGTATATACTTTTTTTATTTCTTGGCCAGCAATCACTAAAAAACAGGCAATCAAAAAAAAGACAGCCAGAAAAAGAAAAAATCTTTTGTTTATCACTTCAAACATCCCTGGTTTATATTAATTCCTCTTACATAAAGCGGTTGCTCGTATTCTTCCTTCGTCTCCTGTGTCACAGACCACAACAAAAACTTGTTCAACCTCTTGGTGTGATCCATAGGGCACTCCTGCCAACATTTTTCCAGCATCTGCAAAACAACGACCACCTCCACCAAGAACAGTATCTCCGGAATCGCATTGGGCCCGGCAAAAGCCACTACTACCTATTTCTTCACCAGGATCACACAATTCTGAAACTCTATAAACATCGAATTGTCCGTCCCTTATATCCTCAACTTCACTGACAAGAGAGTTCCACATATTGGAAGTTAAAGGATCGCCTGATCCGACATTGCTATTCCAAGCATAGACCCCGGGTATGGCCACTGCCAAGAGAAGACCCAGGAAGAAGTAGAAAATTTTTGAGTGAATGATTTTCATAATTATTTTACCTTGTTATGTTAATTCCTTTTACATAAAGCGGTAGACCGTATATTACCTTCTCCGCCTATATCGCAGATCACAACAAAAACCTGATCAAGTCCATCATATGTGGTATAGGGTATGGCCGCTTTCATTTCTCCAGAATCTGCAAAACAACGACCACCTCCACCAAGAACGGTGTCTCCGGGGTTGCATTGGGCTTGACATTGACCATTGCTCCCCACCTCCAAGCCCGGTTCGCATAACTCCGAAACTTTATAGACACTTAATTGGTTGTCTTTTAAGTCCTCAACTTCACTGACAAGAGAGTTCCACATATTGGAAGTTAAAGGATCGCCTG
>CAZNAQ010000052.1:0-4931 GCA_964571265.1 uncultured Gammaproteobacteria bacterium
GGAACTTTTGCAGCTCGGTTCTTGGGTAAGTTTTTATTTGGCTGTATTAAATAAGGAAAACCCCTCTCTTATTCCTTGGGTGGATTGGTTCAAGGAAAAATTAAAAGATTAAACAGAAACAAAGACCCCCGAGAGAGGGTCTTTGTTTTAAAAAATAAAAAAAATTCCTTTTAGGAATTTGTTTTTTTAGGGTTGAGCATCTTTTTGATCTTTGTGATTTTGCTCAAAGGAAGATTTTCTTTTATTTTAATCTTGCTTTTGTGGGTCTTTACGAACTTCAACCATTTGGGATTGGGGTATTTTTGGGATTTTTTAGTGATTATTCTTACCGAGTCTCCGTTTTTCAGTTCAGTGTTCAAAGACACTTTCTTACTGTTGACCACGGCTCCCACTGCCTTGTTTCCTACTTCGGTGTCCACTGCATAGGCAAAATCCACGGGTGTGGCGTTTTTTACCAATCTTATCAAATCCCCTTTGGGAGTGAAAACAAAGATTCTGTCCTTTAGGACGTTAAACTTGATATTGTTTACAAATTCGTAAGTATCCAGAGCGTTTTTTTGAATCTCAAATATTTCTTGGATCCACTTAGGAGGTTCTTCTTTCCTGTCTTTCAGACCGTTTTGCTGTCTTTGATAGTACCAATAACCCGCTATTCCATACATCGACTCCTTGTGCATTTGTTCGGTCTTTATCTGAAAGTCGGTCAGTTTTCCGTCAGGACCAAAGACAGTGGTGTGAATACTCCTGTAGCCATTGGGTTTGGGCAGGGCGATATAGTCTTGAAACAGGTCGTTTTTGGGTCTCCACAGAGAATGGATTATTCCCAGTATTTTATAACAATCGTTAATGGAGTCTGTGGTTATGATGATCGCAAAGGTGTCATGGACATCTTCCATTCGAATTTTTTGAGCTTGAGTTTTTTCAAAAATTCTATAAAGGTGTTTATAAAGTTCTATAATATTGTAATTTATTTCGGTTTTTTGGAATTCTTTATTCAAAACTTGTGTGATCTTTTGAATATGTTTTTTGATTTTAGGACTTTCTTGGGTCTCGAATTTTTCTTTTATTTTTTCGTATTCTTCTGGATGTAAATGTTTAAAACATAGGTCCTCCATTCTCCATTTCAACTCCCAAACCCCCAAAAGCCAGGCAATAGGAACATATAACTCCAAGACCTCCTTAGCTATTCTTTTTCTCTTTTCAGGAGGATGGACTTCCAGGGTCTCTAAATTATGCAGTCTGTCTGCAAACTTGATCAATATGACCCTTAGATCCTTGGCCATGGCCAGAAACATTCTTTTTAGGTTTCTAACATACCTCTCCTCACCTCTGTATCTTATTTTCTCCAGTTTTGTCATCCCCTTGACCAGTTGATAGACTTCTGGCCCGAACTCTTTTTTTATCTGTTTAAAGGAAACATTGGTATCCTCAGGAGTGTCATGTAGCAGGCCGGCAACTATAGTAGTGGAGTCGGCTTTTATGTAGGTCAGATTATAGGCAGTCTGTAAGCAGTGCTCAAAATAGGGCTCTCCGGTTTTTCTAAATTGGCCCTTATGCGCTTCTTTGCCAAAATTATAGGCTTTTAGTATTAGGTCAACATCCGTATTAGGGTCATTTTCTTTGGCTTTTGTGATGATTTTATCAATGTCCATAGGTTATTAAAGCCCCCTCCTCAATTTTTACTTGTTCATTATACCATGATCATCTCTAGATGTTAAGATATTTTTGTTTATCAGTCAAATACCAAAACCCTTTTGATTTTAATCATGTTATATAAAAAATTATTTATTATTAGTTATTTTTACTAAGCTTTTCTCAAAAGTTCTTGATATTTCTTTCTGGCTTGACTTATATTTATTTTTCTGCCATAATTAAATGTTGAATCTTTTTTATAGATTCTTAAAATAGTTCTTTTACAATCAAATAAAAAATATAGAAAAAAGGAGGAGTTAAAATGGCAGACCAAGGTTTTGTTAAAAGGTTTATCGAAGGTTTTGTTAAAGGTTTTGTTAAAAGGAGTCTTACGTATCAAGGAATGTGGGTATTCTTTTTTGCTCTTCTCACCTTATTTTCAGTTTTGCTTTCAGTCCTGGTTTTTTGGGGGCTCAAGGGGATCTTTCCTTCCTATAGCCCGTTGATGGCCACAGGATTTGGAATCGGTTTTTGGATCCTCGTGTTTGTTATCACTCTAAGGAAGGCATGGACCACTGTTTCCCAGAAATGGGAATGTCTGGTTGAGTTGTTTGAGGAACATATAGACACCAGAGGGGCGGGCCTAATGCTTCCTTTCCCCCTTGGCGGCTTTGTAAGCTTAAGGTTTGTTTATGTGGGAGAGCAGCATATGCCTCTTTACATGAACGAACAAGGTCAAGGAGGACATGGAAATGTCGAGTTCAGAGACATTTCTGCTCCTGTGGACGCCACCTTGTATTTCAAGATAGTAAGATCAGACAAGGCGGTGTATAACATCTCTGGTGTCTATAAGGCATTGGGTGAAAAGATGGATTCGGCAGTAAGGTCTTTTTTGGGTCAATACACTGTTGATGAAGTCAATATTATCAAGGCCAGGACGTCCTTGATCCACATACTCACCGGAGAATATGTAGACCCTTATCACAGAGGAGATGATTATAAAAAAGCAGAAGAAGCTGAGCAGGGTGAAGGCGGTTACACCAAAGCTGAGCTTGATGAATTTGAGAGGATCATTTATGAAAATGATCTGAACAAGGATGAGGCTGACCTGGTAAGAGCATCCAGGCTCTATAGGGAAGTTTTAGACAACTGGGGAATCAAGATAAAGGGTCTAGCTATCTCGGATGTCGTTTTGTCTGAAGAGCTCCAAGAAATAAGAAGGAGGATCCTTGAGGCCTCAAAGGAAAAAGAAGCGGCTGAATACAAGAAAGAAACAGACATCATAAGAGCACAAGGAAAAAAACGAGCCTTAACCCTTGAGGGTGTCGGGATATCCGACCAGATTCGTTATCTGGAAAGGCGGGGCCTTAATCCTGAGCAAGCTGCTTCTTATCTGGCTAAAAGGCTTAAATGGGAAAACGTGGGCCAGAAGGGTGCTACTGTGATAGAAACCCTCTCTGAAGAGGGAGGTTCTCTGGGAACCGGGGCTCGCTTCGGGGCCGGATATAAGGCTGTTAATTCCAAAAAAGGGGATCCCAAAGAAGAGGATCTTAAAGAAGAAGAGGATAAAAAATAAAGAAAATAAGAGGAGGCAGTGATGGAACGTGAAACCTTGGGACCGGCAGGGGAAGAAAAAGAGGT
Organism: uncultured Gammaproteobacteria bacterium; assembly: GCA_964571265.1. Classification (GTDB taxonomy): domain Bacteria; phylum Patescibacteriota; class Patescibacteriia; order Patescibacteriales; family JAGXOH01; genus CAZNAQ01. Next base: position 3,274 of record CAZNAQ010000052.1, read on the forward strand.
GTCGGCAGAGGAAGAAAAAAAAGAGGCAAAAGAAAGTCCTAAAACTAAAAAGAGCCTGAAGGAGTATCTTTATTTCGGTCAAAGCTCTCTCATTTCTATATTAGGAGCTGTAGCCATAGTTTATTTTGTGTCCTGGTTATTCGGACACGAGGGGGTCGCTGCTCCTGTACAGTTTCTCTTTTGGCCAGAACCCAACTTCACAGCTATACTCTTTTTCGCTGGTTGTCTAATCCTTTATTTGGCACCCAAAACCAGTGAATTTGATGCTTTACGAGCATTCACGTCAATTTTTCTGGTGATATTTTTCGTTCACATGGTAATTTGCGGTATTTGGCCGAACTTCAGTTTGAAGGAATCTCTGACAAGCATCGGTCAGAGAGACGATCCAGTAAAGTCGGCCTTTACTACTGACGAGGAATTCTGGAATAAGGCGGGCTACTACCTAGAGAAGTACGGCCCACCTGAAAGAGTGGAATTGTCCAATGAAAAATGGACAACCGGTCCCAGGATCAGAGAGTTGAGTAAGCTACACTATCTCAGTTCAGATCATTTCTGGCTCAGGGGCCGGGGGCAGGCTAAGACAAAAACAAAAAAATCAGCCAATGAGATCCATTGGTTAAGATTCAGGCAAGTCCCTTCGGACGGGACTGTACTTCAATTTAAATCAGACAACCCAGGTACAGTCGTGTATTACTGGGTTGAATACTAAAATTCATAACGGGCAAAACCAAGTTTTTGCCCGTTTTTTATTTAAGATCAAAATAAGTCGGTACTTAAATATTTTTCTCCTCGATCCGGAAAGATCACCACAATGTTTCCGGAGTCTATTTTTTTAGCTATTTCCTGGGCCGCATACATAGCCGCTCCACTACTCATACCTATAAATATCCCCTCTTTTTTAACAATATCTCTGGCTACAGAAAAGGCTTTTTCGGATTCCACCATCACAGTTTCATCTATTTGATCAGGGTCATATATGGCCGGCACAATAGCTTCTTCCATATTCTTTAGACCTTGAATGTAATGACCTCTGTTGGGGTGGGCGCTTACAATCTTAACCTTTGGATTTCTTTCTTTTAAATATTTCCCCACTCCCATTATAGTTCCCGAGGTTCCTAGAGAAGAAACAAAATAGTCCAACTTACCTTCTGTTTGTTTCCATATTTCTTCAGCAGTGGTTTTATAGTGGGCCGACTTGTTGGATTTATTTGAAAACTGGTCAGGCATAAAATATTTGTCCGGGTGTTCTTTTACCAACTCTCTGGCTTTTTTAATGGCGCCATCGGTTCCCAAGTTCTTGTCGGTTAAAATTATCTCAGCTCCGAAGGAACGGATCATCTTCCTTCTTTCCATAGACACTGCTTCGCTCATAACGATCTCTACTTTGTACCCTCTCACAGCTCCGATCATGGCTAAACCTATTCCGGTGTTTCCGGAGGTGGGTTCTATTATGGTCTTGTTCTTGTTTAGATCTCCTTCTTCCTCAGCTTCATTCAGGATGTTTATAGCAATTCTGTCTTTGATACTCCCTCCGGGGTTGATACCTTCCAGTTTAGCCAGGATCTCGGTTTTGGGATTGGGGTTTATTTTGTTGATTCGGACCATAGGGGTGTTACCGATGGTCTCTAGAACATTTTGATGGATCATGTTGTTTTGAT
>CAZNAQ010000053.1:0-4810 GCA_964571265.1 uncultured Gammaproteobacteria bacterium
GTTTCCTTTGTTCGAGACACAGAGATTTCCGGATGTTCTTCCAAACATTTATAGACCCAGGTACTACCGCATTTGGTAAAACCGATACCCAGAAAATCCAATTTTGGTTTGTCTGTTTGGTTTGTCATAACTTTTTGTTATAGATCTCCAAGTATTCGAATACGGTGTTTTGTAACAAGAAATTATCAGAAAACTCCAAATTTCTCTCGGCCATTTTTTTTCTCTTCTCCTTATCCATACTCAACACTTTGAATTTTTCTAAAAAATCATCCTTATTGTTCAGTTCATATAAGCTGTCTTTTGAGGGTAAAACCTCTTTGTTCCCTCCCACATCACTGGCAAGGACCGGAACCCCGGCAAAGAGGGTTTCTATCAAAGTTATGGAAAGACCTTCATACCTAGAAGGAAGAACAAAGAGGTCAAAGGCCCTTAGATATCTGGAAGCCTTGTCTATATTGCCTAATAAAAAAACCTTACTCTCAAGACCCTTTTTTCTGATCAATTCTTCACAACTTTTTCTTTCTGGACCGTCTCCAATTATCAAGAACTTGGCCTCTTGTTTTATCTTCAGGAGCTCCGGAAAGACATCGATCAAAAAACTGTAGTTTTTCTGGTAAGCTAACCTACCTATGGAGCCGATCAAGAAAGTGTCTTTCGACTCTGGAAGTAATTCTTGCCTGGCCTGGTCCTGTGTATAAAAATTTAATACACTTTTATCAAGACCATTATAGATCAAATTATATTTTTTTACTAAAGACAGACTCTTGCCCAGATCCAGGTTCTGTTTACTTACAAAGACCGCCTCGTCTATATATTTCAAAAATATTTTAAAATATAATCTGTAAAAATACTTTAAAATCCTATGTTTTAAGTAATTTTTGTCAAGCATGGACATGCCCCGAAAAGTGAACACTGTCTTTGTTTTGTTCTTGGATAACTTGACTCCCAGGCCGGCCAAAAGGGCATTTGAACTATTTATGTGTACAACATCAAAATGGTTCCTGTCGAAAAATCTCTTAACTTCCAAAATAAAAAAAAGATTAAGTAAGGGGTTATGGCTTCGTCTCAAATTCTTAAACCTATTATATTTTATACCAAGGTTTTCCGCTTCCTGAGCCAAAAACTCCCCCTCGCCAAAACCGAGTTGCACCGTCACTCCCCTTTTTCTTAAACCTCGAGCCAGATTCAATACCGACATCTGGGCTCCTCCCATCTCGGCCTTGGTTATTAATAAAAAAACTTTATCCACCATATTGATAGTGTTTTAATAACATCTTACCTTATCTTAGCTTAATATGTTGACAAAATCAAGAAATTGATTTAATATTGGGGTCAATTGTGTATTCTGTTCTTTATCAACCCCCAAAAAAGGAGGTCGGACCATGAGAATCAGGAAACTTTTCACCCTAAGTATTGCTCTTTTTATGTTCGGCGGCTTGGTCGGTTGCGCATCCATGGACCTGCAGATGGAGCATATGCCCATGCACCCGGAATTCGGACAATTGGAACCTCGTGTTCCTGACAAGTGTTTTTATGTTCCGGAGGAATATGCTCCGGAGGAGGATGAGTATATCATCTTAGCCAGATACATAGTCCAGGAAAGAGAGAGGGTCAGTATGTCACGCCGACCACAAGAAATGATCTGCCACGCTTTTTCAGACGCGCGCGAAGAGGGCGCGGACGCAGTTATTGTAGAAGATATGAGCAGCACCGCCATTGCCGGAGGGGCGGAAAGGACCTCGGCAGTTATCAGGGTAAAGGCGATCCGATTCGTCGAAGATCCACCAGAAGAATTCTTTGAATAAAAACAACAAGAGGATGAACACAGTTCATCCTCTTTTTTTACAAGATCTTTATTCAGCTCCGATGAACTCGAAGATGACGAAATTTACTATAGCGTAAGAAGTGAATATTATAACCAGGCCGGCTGTGGCCCAAAAAAGTATATTCTTGCCCTTTTCCACCTTCTCGGCATTTCCGGAAGCGATCATCCAGGTAAAACCACCGTAAACAAACATTAACAAAGCCAAAGATCCCACTATACCCAAAGTAGCATTGATAACTTGACCTATGAATACTTGAGGAGAGTCTGTCTGCAAGGGATTGGAAAGCTGTTGGGCCTGAGCCGAGTTAACCTTGTAGAAAACACTTAAGAAAAAAAAGGATAAAAATGCGAAAATTCTTCTCATAAAATAAAATTAGTGGTTTGTTTTATTATAACATTTTTAAGCACAGATCAAAAGAATATTTAAATATAACCTTGATTTTCAAGAAAACTCAGCACCTGCTCCGCACACTCCTCCACTCCGAGCTCACCAGCTTTTAACTCTATTTCCGGAGACTTTGGGGGTTCATAAGGATCGCTGATCCCTGTAAAACAATCGATCTCGCCTTGCCTGGCCTTTTTGTAAAGACCTTTATTATCCCTTTTTTCGCATACCTCCAAAGGAGTATTAACAAATACTTCGATATAGTTAGTGACCGAAGTTCTCAAATTATCCCTCTGTTTTTGATAGGGAGAAATAAAAGAAGCTATGACCGCCACTCGATTACGAGCCAAAATATCAGCCACAAAAGCTATCCGACGGATATTCTCATCCCTGTCCTGCTTGGAAAAACCCAGGTCTCGGGTCAGATTATCTCTGACCACATCCCCGTCCAGTCTTTCTGTTATAACACCTCGGGACTTCAACATATCAAAGCTGGCATCAGCAATACTGCTCTTTCCGGCCCCGGAAAGACCGGTGAACCACAACACAAAACCTTTATTATTCATAAAAACCGGGAATTATTTTTTGTACAAGGGGTTTATCTTCCTGATCCTTTCCACTGCTCCGGGCAAGATCTCTAAAAGCCTGTCTATGTCTTTCTTGGTATTCTTTTTTCCCAAACTGAATCTGATACAGCAATTGGCATCCTCGGACTTTACTCCCATGGCCTTTAAAACATGGGAAGGGTGAAGATCCTTGGCAGCGCAAGCCGAGCCGGTGGAAACGGCTATTCCTTCCAGATCCAGAGACATTAATATAGACTCTCCCTCAGCTCCTTTAAAAATAAAGTGGGCGTGAGCCGGGGTGGCCTCTTTTGTGTCAGTGGTCAAGAAAGCATCCGGAATATTGTCCTTTATGCCCTTGACCAAATAATCTCTTAACTCAGCTATTTTTTTGTTATTCTCGTCCTGATTTTCAGAACTTAAAAGACTTACCGCCTTACCCAGACCAACTATACCCGGAGTGTTCAAAGTACCGCTTCTAAAGCCTCTTTCATGATGACCTCCAAGTTGGACAGGTTTTAGTTGACTACCTTTTCTAACATATAAAGCGCCTACTCCCTTAGGTCCATAGATCTTATGGCCGGACAGACTTAAAAAATCAGCTCTTAACTTCTGAACATCGCAATTAAAGAAATTCAGGGCCTGGGTGGCGTCGGTGTGGAAATACAGCTTTTGGGGTTTGGGCAATTGTTTTTTGGCGCCCCATTTCTGCCACTCCCTTAGACGTTGTTCATTGATCTTTTTGACTATCTTGCCGACCTTCTGGACCGGCTGAATACTTCCCACCTCGCTGTTGACATACATGACCGAGACCAGGACCGTATTCTCCTTGATCTCCTTTTCCAGGTCCTCGAGTTTTATAACCCCTTTTTCATTAACCGGTAGATAACTCACTTCAACACCTTGCTTCTCTAGTTCGGCACAAGGCTCCAAAACCGCTTTGTGCTCCACAGAAGTGGTGATCAAATGCGGTCCGGGTGTCTGACCGTCACACTCATGGGAATCAGACTGTTCACTTCCTCGACAACGACAAACATGGTTTTTTGAGTCACTTCCTTCTTCCAAGGCTTTGACCACCCCTTTTATGACCAGATTATTGGACTCGGTGGCTCCGGAGGTGAAAACCACCTCCTCGGAAAGACAGTTTAAAAAGGAAGCGATCTCCTGCCTGGACTCATCCACGGCAGTCATAGCCTCTCGTCCAAAATCGTGTATTGAAGAGGGGTTACCGAACTTTTCCTTGAAATAAGGTTCTATTTTCTCAAATACCTTGGGATCCACGGGCGTAGTAGCGCTATGATCGAAATATATCCTTTTCATAAATAAAAAATTAGGGCGAGGGAGACCCCTCGCCTTTGTTATACGCTTTCCACATTCTTTACTTCAGGAACTGACTTTTTAAGTTGTTTCTCCACTCCGTCCTTTAAAGTGGTTTGAGCCATGGGGCAACCGGCGCACATCCCCAAAAGTCTTACTTGAACCAAACCTGTCTCTTCATTCCAGGATACAAACTCAATATCTCCACCATCAGCCTGAAGTGAAGGACGGATCTCTTCCATGGCCTGTTTTATTTTATCTTGTTTAGTCATAAATATAACAGAATCGGCTTTAAACACCAATTCTTTGATTTAATTATTAGTTAGCATCATAATAATTTTTAATGGCCTTTTTCAAGGCGTCTATACCCAACATAGAGCAATGGATCTTGGTTTCGGGAAGGCCTCCCAAGCTCTCGACTATCTCATCCTTGGTAACCGCCTTGGCTTGCTTTAAAGTCTTGCCTTTTACCAATTCGGTCATAACAGACGAAACAGCTATGGCTGCCGCACAACCCATGGTCTCGAATTTTATGTCCTCGATCCTATCCTCCTTTATTTTCAGGTATATCTTCATTACATCCCCGCAAGCAGGATTACCCTCTTCGGACACAGCGTCCGGATCACTGATCTGACCTTGGTTTCGGGGATTTTTGAAATGATCTATTAATTTTTCAGAATATTGCATAAATCACTGATATTTTTAAGTTTACACTAACAT
>CAZNAQ010000054.1:0-4800 GCA_964571265.1 uncultured Gammaproteobacteria bacterium
CACTTGGATAATATGAATTATTTTTTACTTTTCGCCGGCATTTTGCTTGTTTATATGAGTTTTTGGTTCGTTTTTTCTTTGGTTAAAAAAAGAAATGATGTGGCTGACGTGGCCTGGGGTTTGGGCTTTGTTCTTTTGGCCTGGGCATCTCTGTTTCTTTCGGATAATTTTCAGGTCAGAAGTGTTTTGGTCACCGCCCTGGTCAGTATTTGGGGTTTGCGTTTGGCATACCATATTTCCAGGCGTCATCGAGGCGGAGGAGAGGATTACCGCTATCTTAATTATCGCAGGTCATGGGGTAAGTGGTTCTATATTCGCTCCTATTTTCAAATTTATATTTTACAAGGTTTTTTTCTGTTTTTGATCGCTTCTCCGGTTATGATAATAAATATTTTTTCCGGAAGTGGCCTGGGTCTTTTGGATCTGGTTGGCCTATTGGTTTGGGTGATAGGTTTTTCCTTTGAGTCCATAGGAGATGCTCAGTTGGCCAGGTTTATCAAAGATCCGGCCAATAAAGGAAAACTTATGATGAGCGGTTTATGGAAATACAGTCGTCACCCCAATTATTTCGGAGAGGTTCTTCAGTGGTGGGGAATTTGGTTGATCGCCTTATCTGTTCCTTATGGCGCGTGGGGCATCTTGGGTCCTTTGACCATCAGCTATTTAATATTAAAAGTTTCCGGTATTCCCATGCTTGAAGAGAAGTTATCCGAACATCCGGACTTTAAAGACTACAAAGAAAGGGTCAGTGTCTTTTTTCCTTGGCCTCCAAAAAGAGGATAATTATTTTTACAACTCCCTGTTTGTGAATAAAATTATTATACAAGAAGGCGGTATTGCAAAAATGGCTGTTTGCCATTATATTAAACCTTGACTGGATGGATTTTTAGGAAAGTGGGAGATGTTTAAGATAAAGGGCTTAAGATAAAAAGTATATCTTTATAAAAGAAAAAACTTTTCCACTTGATTATTTTGTCTTTTTTTGTTATAGTTTGGTTACTTGAGCTGAATTTGGTCTGTTTTTGATTATTATTTTCTCGGGTTTTTATAATTGAGCTTTTGTTTTTATTTGTATGTTAAAAAAATTTTTTTATTTTGTTTTTGACTTGGTAAAGATCGTAGTGGTGTCTTTGGCTATTATTGTCCCTATCAGATATTTTTTGATTCAACCCTTTTATGTCCAAGGATCGTCAATGGAACCCAATTTTAAAAACAGCGAGTATTTGATCATTGATGAGATAAGTTACAGATTCAACCTTCCCCAGAGGGGGGATGTGGTGGTCTTTGAATACCCTAGAAACCCCCAGGAATACTTTATTAAAAGAGTAGTGGCTTTACCTGGAGAGAAGATAGAGTTCAGGAGCGGAGATATCTATATCTATAACGATCTATATGAAGAGGGGATCAAGTTGGAAGAAAGCTATCTTCCCAACGGGACCGAGACCTATCACGGCAATGACAAGGATCGCACCATAAATCTGAGCGAAAGCGAATATTATGTCCTGGGTGACAACAGGAATTCCTCTAGGGATTCCAGGACCTTTGGCCCGGTCAGTGAGGAGGAAATAATCGGTCGAGTCCTTTTTCGGGGCTGGCCCATAGAAAAGATTCAATTCTTTAAAACACCAGAATACCAATTTGAAATTAACTAAAATAATATTGTAGTCATGGCAAATAACAGACAGAGTAAAAAAAACAATGAAGATCATCCTAAAATAAGTAAAAAACAAAGAGATAGAAGAATCCCTCGCCTAAGAGGAATGAAAGATATCGTCTTTGATGAGTATAAATACTGGGATCTGGTAATCCAGAAAGCCCAGGATCTGTCCAAAACCTTTGGTTTTAAAAGGATTGATACTCCTATTTTGGAAAAGGCTGATCTCTACCAGAAGTCAACCGGCACAGAGACTGATATTGTCTCTAAGGAGATGTATGAGTTTGTTGACAAGAACGGAGAAAAGGTTGCTTTGAGACCAGAGGCCACGCCTGGCTTGGTCAGGTCCTACATCGAGAATGGCATGTTCAATCTGCCGCAACCGGTAAAAATGTTTTGGCTGGGTCCTATCTTCAGGCATGAAAAACCCCAATCAGGAAGATATAGGCAGTCACATCAGTTTGATCTGGAGATATTTGGCGAGGACAGTCCTATGGCTGATTTTTTGACCATTTTAGTGGCCTTTAATTTTTTTAAGGAGTTACAGATAAATATTCAGGTACAGATAAACAGTATCGGTTGTACAGAATGCAAACCAGAATACTTGGAAGAGTTAAAAAAATTCTTTAAAAAGAAAAAGAATCAACTCTGTGCGGACTGTAAAAGAAGGCTGACCAAAAGCCCTTTATTGCTCTTGGATTGCAAGAATGAGCAGTGTAAAGAAATATGCGAGGAGGCCCCGCCGATCATTGACTATTTGTGCGAAGTCTGTCAGAATAATTTCACAAAAATTTTGGAATATTTGGATGAAATGGATATCCCGTATAATCTAAACCCTCACTTGGTAAGAGGTTTGGATTATTACAACGGTCCTGTTTTTGAATTCTGGGCTTTGAATGAAGATGGAGAAGTGGATCATGAATCCTTTGCCCTCGGAGGCGGAGGTAGGTATGATAATTTAGTGGAATTCATGGGAGGCAGACCAGCCCCGGCCTGTGGTATGGGAATCGGCCTGGAAAGGACCATTATGATGATAAAACAGAATAATATTCCCATAGATGACACTGAAGAGGATGTGATATTCATGGCTCAGTTGGGAGACCAGGCCAGAAGAAAGATGATTGACTTGTTTGAGGAGCTTAGGCGGTCCGGTTACAAGGTCAGACAGGCTCTTACCAAAGATAGTCTAAAAGCCCAATTGGAAGAAGCCGACAAGCTGAATGCTAAAATAAGTTTGATCTTAGGACAAAAAGAAGTGAATGACGACACCGTGCTTTTAAGGGATATGGAGTCAGGGAATCAGGAAGTCATTGGATACAAAAAGATCAAATCTGAGATCGACAAGAAGTTGAATAATAAATAATCCGCACATGAGCTTCGGTTTGTGTGCCTAGAAAAGGAGGTGGCACTCTATGGCCGAGATAAAGAGAAAAGAAGGAGAGAGTTTTGAGGGATTCCTTAGGAGATTTAAATTATATCTTCAGAACAGCAAGAAGTTGAACAAGGCCAAGGAAAAGCAATACCTTACCTCTAAAAAGAATAAGAGGCAAAGGAAGCAACAAGCCTTGGCCGGACAAAAGATCAGAGAAAAAAAGGAATACCTTAAAAAAATCGGAAAATTACCTGAAGACGAAAGATAGTAGTCCACCAATATAAAAACCCTGTTATTTATAACAGGGTTTTTATATTTTAGGGAAGAATTTTTTAATGTTACCGAAACCTGATCCTTGGGAATATTGCTTGATCTTTTCTCTGGCTCTTTTGGTCTTGGCGAACTTGACCCAACTGGGATTGGGACCTTGCCGGTTTTTTTCGGTCTTTATTTCCACTAGATCCCCGTTTTTTAGTTTGTGGTCCAGACTGGATATCTTTTCGTTGACTATGGCCACTGAGGCCTTGTTTCCTATATCTGTATGCACCGCATAGGCGAAATCTATGGGAGTAGAATCTTCCGGAAGTTCAAAAACATCTCCCTTAGGAGAAAAGACAAAGATCCTATTTCTAAAGACATCAAATTTTATTTTGCTTATAAAATCCTCATTACTCTTGGTATCTTTTTGCATTTCCAGTATTTCCTTGACCCACTTGGGTTGCTTGAGTTCTTTCGAACCTTTCATTTTGTAGTGCCAATGAGCGGCGATACCGAACTTGGCCTCATCATCCATCTCTTGGGTCCTTATCTGGAATTCGGTTACTTTTCCTTCTGGTCCGAATACTTTGGTGTGAAGACTGCGGTAGCCGTTCGGCTTGGGCATGGAAATGTAATCCTTAAAGTGTCCAGGCTTGGGCCTCCACAAATCGTGAATAATCCCCAGAATTTTATAGCAATCAGACACACTGTCAGCAATCACTCTCAGGGCAAACACATCATAGATCTCGTCAAACTCTCTGTCTTTGATCTGCATTTTTCTGTAAATACTGTATAAGTGTTTCATCCTTCCCCTTATTTTGTAGCTTATTCCTTCCTCGTCCAATTTGCCCTTTAAGGTATTTTTTACTTTTTGGATATACCTTTGTCTTTCTACTTTTTTTTCCACTTCATATTTGTACTCCAGTTCATTGTATTCCTCAGGATAGAGGTGTTTGAAGGATATGTTTTCCATTTGCCATTTGAATCTTTCAATACCCAGAAGACCGGCTATGGGAGCATAGATCTCCAAAGTTTCTTTGGCGATCCGTTGTCGCTTGTCCTCTGGCAGGGCGTCCAAGGTTCGCAGATTGTGAAGACGATCACTGAATTTTATCAAAACAACCCTTAGATCTTGGGCCATGGCCAGAAACATTTTTTTCAGATCCTCTCTGTATCTTTTTATGCCTCGGTACTTGAGTTTGCCCAGTTTGGTGACCCCCTCTATTAAGGAGGCGACTTCTTGGCCAAAGTTCTTTTCCACTTCAGCCAGGTCATGATTGGTCTCTTCTGGTATTTCATGAAGCAGTCCGGCCAGAATAGTGTTGAAGTCGGCCTTTATTTGGGCCAAGACCAGAGCGGTATGCAAGCAATGTTGAATACAAGGATCTCCGTTCTTGCGGAATTGATCTTTATGGGCCTCTTCGGCAAACTCATATGCCAGTCTAAGCATGTCGGTGTCTGCTTGAGGATTGTTTTCCAAAGTTTTTTTTATTAACTGATCAATGGTCATGTTGTT
>CAZNAQ010000055.1:0-4785 GCA_964571265.1 uncultured Gammaproteobacteria bacterium
AGCCGGCCAAAGAAGCTCCGCTTATAAAAACGTCCTCCAAATACATGCTCAAGGGGTCGTTGCTGTGCTCTCCGATCTTAAAGGCCACATGCGGACAGGTGGGCGTAAAAAGACAGTCCACTCTCTCCAATTCGGAGTCCATCTCTTCTTTTATCTTAGTCCTGACCTTTTGCGCCTGCAGATAATAGGCGTCTCTGTGACCGGCACTCAAGGCAAAGGTACCCAACATTATTCTTCTTTTAACCTCGGCTCCGAAACCTGCGCCCCTGGATTTACGATAGACATCATCCAGATCAGATACTCCCTCTTCCTGCCTGAAACCGTAACGGATCCCGTCAAAACGGGCCAAATTAGAACTGATCTCCGAGGGAGTGATTATATAATAAGTAGGGACCGAATACTTGGTGTGAGGTAGACTCACTTCCTGGACCGTAGCACCCAATTCTTCAAATTTCTTCTTGACCTCTTTCAAAAGGTTCATCACTTCTTGGTCTGCCTGGTCAGAGAAATATTCCAAGGGCATTCCTATCTTTAAACCCTTGATATCCTTATTTAAGTTCTTGAGATAATCAGTCACTTCCACTTCCGGAGTGGTGGCATCCAACTTATCATGTCCGGCAATAACCTTTAAAACCAAAGCAGAATCAAGAGCTGTTTTGGTTAAGGGTCCGGGAACATCGGTTGAAGAAGTCATGGCTATCAAACCAAAACGAGAACTTCTGCCATAAGTGGGCTTTAAACCGGAGATACCACAAAAAGAGGCCGGGGCCCGAATTGAACCTCCGGTGTCGGTACCCAGGGCGAACAAACACATATCAGCCGCCACAGCCGCGGCCGAGCCACCCGAGGAGCCCCCAGGCACCCTTTCGACATCCCAGGGATTCTTGGTCTCTCCGAAAGCACTGCTCTCAGTAGAAGCTCCGTGAGCAAATTCATCCAGATTGGACTTGGCCAAAAGTACCGCTCCGGCACTTCTTAACTTGGCTATGATAGTGGCGTCTGTAGAGGCCACATAATCTTTTAACATCTTGGAGGCGGCCGTGGTCTTTACTCCCTTGGTCAAAATGTTGTCCTTGGCAATATAAGGAATACCCAAAAGATCTCCGGATTCTCCCCGAGACCTTCTTTTGTCGGCCTCCTCAGCCTCTTGTAAAGCCTCTTTCTCACAAACTGTCAAACAGGCTTTAAGTTTTTTGTCCTGACTTTCTATTTGGTCCAAGCAACTCCGGGTCAGCTCCACAGAGGTAATCTCTCCCTTGTCAAGTTTTTCCTTAGCCTCCAAGATTGTTAGTTGATTCAATTTCATCTTTAAAAAACAATAAATAATTATTCTAAAACCCTTCTGACCTTTATCTCTCCGTTCTCAGAATCAGGGGCCTGCCCAAGGATCGAACCTAACTCCTGCTCATCCCATACCTCTATCTCATCCTGACGCACCACATTCTCCAAACCGGTAACTTGGGCGGTAGGGACAACGATTGTGGTGTCCACCTCTATCAAGGTCTCAATATACCCCAAAACATCGGATAATTGTCCAGACATAAGATCGAGCTCTTCCTGGTTCAGGTCAAGTCTGGCCAGATCGGCCACATGTTTTACTTCTTGTTTTTTTAACATAGGTCCTTGATTTAAAATCATTCTTTAAAAAGCTCCAAAAACTGTTTTTCATCGATTATCACCACTCCCAGATCCTTAGCCTTTTCATACTTGCTACCCGGATCCTTCCCGGCAACCACATAATCGGTGTTTTTACTGACAGAGGAACTTAACTCCCCTCCCAACTTTTTTATTTTATTGCTTGCCTCTTGTCTTGTCAAACTTTTCAGGCTTCCGGTAAGCACAAACTTCTTTCCTGACAATCTCTTACTCCCCTCTCCTTTTTCTTGTGGAGAGATCTTTAAAACCACTCCTGCTTCCTCTAGTTTGTCCAATAGCTTTAGATTCTTGGGATCAGAAAACCAACTGGTCACGCTTCCGGACACCACCGGACCGACATCCTCCTCTTCTTGGAGTTGTTCCGCGCTCAAATCAGAAAAATAATCCTTTAGCCTGGAAATCGGAATCTTTTCCGACCTCAGAGCCAAATTCTTGATCATTCTCTTGGCCAAAAGATCAGCTGTTTCTTGACCCACATAACTTATTCCCAGGCCAAAGACAAACCTGCTCAGGTCCACCTCCCGAGAGTCTTTTATAGCCGAGACCAAATTCTCGGCCGACCTCTCGCCAAACCTCTCCAAAGGCAAAAGATCTCCTTTTTTTAAAAGGTACAGATCACTTATATCTCTTATAAGGCCGGCTTGAAGGAGTTGTTCTATAACCTTTTCCCCCAAACCTTCGATATCCACTGCTGATCTGGAAGCCCAATGGATCAACTTCTTTCTGTTAACCGCATAACAATCAGTGTTAACACATCTGTAAGCCACCTCACCTTCCTGTCTCTCAACCTTACCGGAACACCTGGGGCAGGTCTTGGGAACAGATATCTTTTTTTCTTGCCCGGTACGCAAATTAGGCATAACTTCCACTATTTTGGGAATAACATCTCCGGCTCTCTCGATGACCGCTGTATCTCCGATCTTAAGACCCAGGCGATCTATCTCATCCTTGTTGTGAAGACTGGCCCGACTGACACTGACTCCGCCTATCCGAACCGGTCGCAAGACCGCGGTCGGGGTAAGAACTCCGGTTCTTCCCACCTGCCAGAAAACATCCTCGACCACTGTAGTGGCCTGCTCAGCCGGAAACTTGTAAGCTATCATGTACCTGGGGGCCTTACCCACCACTCCTAGTACCGGCCAATATTTGATCCGATTGATCTTGACCACCACTCCGTCAACACCAAAGGACAACTCGTCCCTCTTGCCGGACCAAAACTCCTTAAAAGAGGTCACTTCTTCCAAGTCATCGCAAACCTTACTTTGAGGTAGGGTCTTAACTCCTAAAAGTTTGATAAGTTCTGATTTTTGTTTTTGAGTCTCCAAACCCAACTCGTTGGGTATTTCAAAACCGTAAAAATCCAGATCTCTTTGCCTGACCACCCCGGGATCCAACTGCCTGATAGTCCCAGCCACTGCGTTCCTGGGGTTGGCTAAGACAGGCTTACCTTCTTGTTCAAAATTTTTATTCAGTTTTTTAAAAGACTCATAAGGCATTACAAGCTCTCCTCTTATCTCTATTTCACCCTGTTCCAATTTTGAAAAAACATTTTTGACCTGATCCGGATCAAGGCCCAGTTTATTCAATTCTTCTGTTTTGGGTTTTCGTAAACGCAAAGGCACAGACTCGATGGTCTTTATATTGGCAGTTACATTCTCCCCTACTTGACCATCCCCCCTGGTAAGTCCCAGATCCAGGCTTGCCTTAATATATCTTAAGGATATGGCCAGACCGTCCAATTTGAGTTCACAAAAATACTCCAAGGGCAGGGCCGGAGCCATCTTTTTGATCCTTTCCTCCCAATCTCTCATATCCTGGGAAGAGAAAGCGTCAAACAAGGAAAGCATGGGTCGGCTATGCCTGACCTTTTCAAATTTTTCCGAAACCTCTCCGCCCACTCTTTGAGTCGGGGAATCGGAGCTCAAAAATTCCGGATAAAGAGCTTCTAGGTCAGCCAACTCCTTTTTCAAACTGTCTAGGGCCGCATCACTTATCTCCTGAGTATCCAGAACGTGATATAGATAACGATGATGATCTATTTCCTGCCTAAGCTTATCTATCCTTTTTTTAGCCGCCTCTTTGTTCTTCATAGAACCAATATAAACATTCAAAACTAATCAAAATAATCCAGATAATAATGAGGGTATTTAAGGGTAACTTCCACCGAACGCCTGACATCTCGATAATCACCCTCTGAATAGAATCTTCTATAGATCCAGTCCTCGTCTTCAGTAACCATATAATCAACTTTGTAACTACTGCCATTATCCAAAGTTCGATCAAATAGATCATCGATTGTGGTTCCGGGCTGTGAACTCAGAGCCCGATTATAATTATCCTGACGATAATGCCACAAAACTTTTTCAACCCCAGCCTCGCTGGCAAAATAGGCTTGGGTGGATTGAGCCTGAATACCCCCCATCCTGATTCCGGTCATAACAATATCAGCCAAACTCATGGCCACTAAAAAAATACCTGAAAGAATAAGAATACTCAAATACAGGGCAGCTCCTCGCTGTTCTTTGGCCAAATACTCAATTGTCCCTGATCGTTTATTCATAATGTCTAGTTGATATGGAAGTTTGGAAATCCAATATTTGAAACTCCAGATCTTCTCCCCCAACTCTTATTCTGGCTTTCATGGTGATCCGGGGCTGCTCTAGAGGAACCTCTCCGAATTGGATAAAATCAAGACTCAAGATCTCTGTATCCTCAGAGGTTACTCTTTCCGCACTCCCATCCCTGTTAACCATAAAAAAACCGTCATGTTCAAAATAAGTGACGCACTGACCTTCGGCGTTCATGAATTCCAAAATATCGCCATCGGTGTAGTAGACCCTGTCTGAGCTGACGCAAACTCCGTCAAGATCCACTTGAGCCATGCGTATTTCCTTGGTTATTACCTCCATTAAGTAACGCATATCTTCTTGCATGTTCTGGGAGGAAAGGGCATTTCTTTGAGCCTGGACCACCAAATTAAAGATCTGGGTGGTGGAAAGCATGACCACGGCAAAAAGGGTCAAGGCTACCATCAATTCCAAAAGGGTCACCCCGGTTTGGTTTTTTCTGAATCCTTTCAATATATTCATAAAACAAATTAATCGCGAGGCCGCCAATCATAAAGCACGG
>CAZNAQ010000056.1:0-4768 GCA_964571265.1 uncultured Gammaproteobacteria bacterium
AATCTACCAAATCCTCCGCAATTTTTAAACTTAAATCCTATTTGCATACATTTTGTCCGGCTTGGCCGTCCAAAATGTGCCTGAACTTATTCAGATTACTCTTATTGAAAAAAATATTTTAATCTGATAGTATTAAGAATAGTTAAGGTATTTTGAACACTCTTAACTAGAAAATAAAATTATTGTTTGGTTAGCGAAAAAATACCTCGCGTAGGATTTTCTTTTGTTTAAAAACCAATTTTATTAAATAAACCACCCTCTTATGAACATGATTGATTTGAAAGAGATCAAGAAACAAAAAGAAATGGAAGAAAACCAAGGGTCTTTAAATACTCAAGAAGAACAAAAAGATCAAGAAACTCAATATAAAAAACTAGAAAAACCACCTCAAAAAAAAGACTCCAAACCTAGAAGAAAAAAGTTAAAAACTTTTGTAAAACTGGCGGTATGTTTCGGAGTGATCTTTGTTGTTGCCGGAACAGTGCTTTCCAGTAACTCAATAGTGGAAAAATCCGGTAACTTTTTTAGCAATGTCTCCATGATAGGACAGATCAGGCACCTGGTTGAAAGCTCGGACAGAAAATTAAAGGGAGAAGAAGATGACAGGATCAACATTCTTCTTTTGGGAATTGACAAAGGAGCTGACCTGAGTGACACCATAATGATCGCTAGTATTAAACCTTCTGTTCCGGATGTGGCCCTAATATCTGTTCCCAGGGACCTGACCGTCCCCTTTGAAGGACACGGAAGACCCAAAGTGAACGCCATCCATGCCTATGCCGAAAGACAGGAAGAAGGAAGCGGTGGAGAAGTAGCAGCTGAGGTTTTAGGGGATATTTTTGATATCCCGATTCATTATTATGCCAGAGCCAACTTTGAAGGTTTTGAAAACATAATCGATATCATGGGCGGAATTGACATATATGTAGAGGAAACTTTGGAGGATCATAGATACCCGATCAAAGGAAGAGAAGATCATGAGGATTATTACTCCAGATTCGAACATCTGTATATCGAAGAAGGTTGGCACCACATGGATGGAGAAATAGCTTTGAAATATGTAAGATCCAGACACGCCCAAGGCGCCCAGGGCTCGGACTTTGCCAGAGCCAGGAGGCAACAACAGGTATTAAGCGCCATAAAAGAAAATTTTGATTCCACAAACATTCTTTTAAAACCTTCTTTGATCATGGATGTAATGAATGAACTGGGAAGCAGTGTTAAAACCAATATGGAAGTTTGGGAAATGATAAGGTTGTGGAATATCGGCAAGGAAGTGGATGCCGGAAATATTAAAAGAGAAGTTCTGGAACCAGGGCCCCAAGGATTGGTAAACTCCTATTATTCCACCTCTACCGGCTACATACTGCTTCCCAGGGATAATAGTTTCAGAGAGATACAATATATGATAGAAAATATTTTTGATGATAAAGATAGCACTGAATCCCAAAAAACAAAAGTGGAAGATGTTACTTTGGAGATAAGGAACGGAACCTGGATAACCGGACTGGCCGCTAGAACCTCCACCGGTCTAAAAGAAGAAGGGTTTGATGTGGTTCAAATAGGAAACAGTGAAAAAAAGGATTTTCAGAATTCAGTCATATATGATCTGAGTTTTGGCTCCAAACCTGAGGCCCTGGAGATCTTGAAACAAAAAACCGGAGCCAATATCTCCACCAATATTCCGGACTGGCTTAGAGAGGCCATAAGAGAGGATGTGGAAAATGAAAGTGTTTATGAAAAACCGGATTTCCTGCTGATCTTGGGAGAGAGTGCTTCGGATAAATTTTAACTGACAAGGAATGAAAAAAACAAAACCATCAATACCAATAATAGTGATCTTTGGCCGAACCAATGTTGGCAAATCCACCCTATTCAATTGTTTAACAGAAAAAAAACACGCCTTGACCTCTGAAATAGAGTGTACCACCAGGGATAGTAATAAGAGAATAATTGAATGGCAGGGCCGAAAAATGGAATTGATAGACACCGGAGGAATAATGGACAAAGATACGGAAAAGACCATAGAAAGATCCAAGGCTAAAAAAGGTAGTGTAGTCGGCATAGAAGAAGCGGTACAGAAACAGGCTTTAGAATTTCTAAAACAAGCCGAAACAATAATTTTTGTTACTGACGGAAGAACCGGACCCCTGCCCCAGGACGAAATCCTGGCTTCTTTTTTAAAAAAGAAATACCCCCAAAAAACTCTTTTGGTGGTCAATAAAATAGATCATCCCAAATACAGAGTCGAGGTTGCTAATTTCTACAAATTGAACCTGGGAGACCCTTTTGCCATATCCGCTATCACCGGAAGTGGTACCGGGGATCTTTTGGACCAGATCGTGGATAAACTTCCCCTGAAAAAAGACGAAGAAGGAGAAGAAGAGGAAGAGGAACTTAACCAGGATATCAGAGCTTGTATTATAGGAAAACCCAATGTGGGCAAATCCTCTCTTCTTAACTCTCTCCTAGATGACCAAAGAGTTATAGTCAGTGATGTTCCTCACACTACAAGAGAGCCTCAGGACACTGAAGTGAATTACAAGGACAGAGCCATAACACTTATAGACACCGCCGGGATAAGCAGAAAGGGCAGTAAAAGTAAGGGCCTGGAAAAATTCGGTATATCCAAATCACTCAGAGCCCTTAAAAGATCAGATATCGCTCTTCTGGTTTTGGATATAAGTCAAGAAATAACCCATCAGGACGCCAAATTAGTGGAAGAAATCTTTGAGAGAAGTAAAAGCTTGGTGATCATAGCCAACAAATGGGATAAGGTAGAGGAAAAGGATGCTAAAACTTTTACTGAATATATTCATCACAAATTCCCCTATGCCACCTGGGCCCCTATTCATTTTATCTCGGCCCGAACCGGAAGTAAGGTTAAGAAACTGTATGATATTATCCTGGAGGTTGAAGAACAAAGAAAGTTGGAATTAAGCCAATCCCAACTGGACAAATTCCTAACAAAAGTGGTTAAGATCCATCCTCCGGCCAAAGCCAAGGGTGTCAGGCCTCCATATATATACAAGATAAACCAAGCCAAAAGCGACCCTCCTCATTTCATAGTCAAAATAAGAAGTAAAGACACCCTGCACTTCTCCTATGTCAGATTTTTGAAAAACAAACTTAGGGAAAAATTCGGTTTCTTGGGAACTCCGATATCCATGGAAATTCAGGCCGGAGATGATACCAGTAAAAACGAAATAATCTAAACTACTATGAAGATGATCGCGGGATTGGGAAATCCAGGGAAAAAATATGAAAAAACCAGGCACAATGCCGGTTTTTTAGCGGTCGACTTCTTGGCTTCCAAATACGGTTCGAACTGGAATCTACAAAAAAAATTCCAGGCCCTGACCAGTGAAGCGAACGGTGACCTTTTAATAAAACCTCTTACCTATATGAACAAATCAGGTCTATCCCTCAGCCTGGCCATGTCCTATTACAAACTACTTCCTAGAAAATGGGGAATGGTAAAAAAAGATTCCGACCTTTCCCAAACTCTGATAGTAATCCATGACGATAAAGACCTACCCTTAGGAAGATATAAAGTTTCGACAGATTCCGGAAGTGCCGGACACAGAGGTGTAAACTCGATAATAGAACACTTAAAAACCAAAAACTTTAAAAGGATCCGGATAGGGGTAGCCACTGAACAAAAAAAAGATCTTGACACGGCAAACTTTGTTCTCCAGAATTTCTCAAGCCAGGAGTTAAAAACCCTTCAAGAAGTTATAAAAAATATTTACAATACAGAAGAGATAGTTTAAAGATCTCTTCTTTTTTTAAAACAAAAAAGCCCCCAGAATAACTGCCTAGAAGCCAAGGATTACCTTATTTAAAGCTACGCTTAGGCCAGGAGGGTAGCCTAAACGTGAGCTGCTTCTAGGCAGTTATTCTAAGGGCTGTTAAATATCAAAAGACATCACTGTTATTTTTTATTGTTCAAAACAATAAAAATTAACTTTTTATATTAACATAATTACTGATCAATGTCAATATGGGGGATGAAAAAATATTTTTACATCTCTTAAACAATTTTCCGGAGTTCGGACCGGCAAGACTTAAAAGATTGCTCAATCACTTCCGGTCCTCTCAAAGGGCCTTTGAGTCCTCTGAAAAAGAACTCCAATTAAGCGGCATAGAAGAGAACCTGGTCTCCAAGTTTAAAGATTTTAGAAGAAAGGTAAATATAGAAAAGGAGGTTAACAGACTAAAACAAGAAGCTATTAATATCCTTGAAATATCCGACAATGAATATCCAGAGATCTTAAAAGAGATTCACAATCCACCGGTTATTCTATATTATAAAGGAAGTGTAGAAATAAAACAAAAAACAAGCTTGGCGATCGTGGGAAGCAGAAAGATGTCCAATTATGGTCGACAGGTAATAGAATCCCTTCTTCCACCCCTGTTTAACAAATACTCAGAAAAGATGGTCATAGTCAGTGGCTTGGCCCTGGGAGTGGATTCCCAGGCCCACATTACCAGTCTCCGGAAGAGACAAAAAACCCTGGCGATTCTGGGTAGTGGCCTGGATGAAAGATCAATATTTCCTTATCAAAATAAAAAATTAGCTCAAGAAATAATAAATTCCAGAGGAGCTCTGATATCTGAGTTCCCTCCGGGCTCCCCACCACTAAGACATCATTTTCCTCAAAGGAATCGGATCATATCCGGTCTCAGTCAAGCTGTTTTATTAGTAGAGGCAGAAACAAGATCAGGCTCTTTAATAACTGCCAGACTGGCTTTGGAACAAGATCGG
>CAZNAQ010000057.1:0-4685 GCA_964571265.1 uncultured Gammaproteobacteria bacterium
AGGTCAGTAATAACCTCCCACTTGCTCATATCTTTATTTGAGGCCAGTCCCATAGCTATTCCGCCTACTTGTTTTTTCATAGGCACTCCGGCATCCATTAGGGCCAGGCTGGAAGCGCAGGTGGCACCCATAGAAGAAGAGCCGTTGGAACTTAGAGTTTCACTCACCACCCTGACGGTGTAAGGAAAATCCTCTTTTTCAGGCACTAGGGGTAGCAAGGCTTTTTCGGCCAAGGCGCCGTGACCAATATCTCTTCGGCTGGGACCGAATATGGGTTTTGCCTCCCCTACTGAATAAGGAGGGAAGTTGTAGTGATGCATAAAGCCCTTGCTTCCGGTTCCTTCAATGGTCTCACTCAATTGTTCTAAACCTGGGGCACCCAAGGTTACTATGGACATTATCTGGGTTTCTCCTCTGGAAAAAAGTCCGGCTCCGTGATTTCTGGGCAAAAATCCAACCTCGGCCGAAAGGTGCCTTATTTCATCCAAGCCCCTACCATCAACCCTTTTCTTGTTTTCCAATATTTCTTTACTCACCTCGGCTTCTACCGCCTTGTCCACGGTTCTTTTTATGATCCAAGACCGGTTTTCTTTGCTTACCTTTTGTTCATATAAATAATAGTCTAACTTTTCTTTTATGGCTGTCACAGCCGCCTTTCTCTCTCCCTTGGTATAGTATTGCTTATCAAATAAAATAGGATGAATGTTTTCTTTTAACCAGTTTTCTGCCAAGTCCAAAAGTTTTTTCTCTTCTTCTTTTTTTTCTTTTTCTTCCTCGCTTTCCAGTTTTTGTTTAGGGGTTGAGCCTTTCTCGATTACCACTTCCTGTTTAAGTTTCTTTATTAATTCAATGGCCGGTTGTAGTTCAGTTTGACCTTTTTTTATAGCTTCAAATATCTTGTCTTCTTTTATTTCATGGGCCCCAGATTCTATCATTATGGCCTTTTCTTCGGTTCCGGCAACTATTAGGTCCAGATCGCTTTCTTTTAATTGTTCATATGTGGGGTTTGAGACAAGATCATCATTGATTTGAGCTACCCTTACCCCTCCTATTGGTCCATTCCAGTCCACTCCTGACACAGACAGGGCTGCTGAGGCAGCGATCAGAGAAATAATATCATGTGGATTTTCTTTGTCCACTGACAAGGAGGTTATTAGTACTTGAACCTCTTTTCTGGAGTCCTCGTTGAACAAAGGCCTAACAGACCTGTCTATCATGCGACTGGTAAGAACAGCTTCATCACTGGGCCTCCCCTCTCTCTTTATCCATCTTGAACCCTTGATCATCCCGGCCGCATATAACCTTTCTTCAAAGGCTACCATTAAAGGAAAGAAATCAACCTCTTTTTCTTCTTTTGACTCCACCACAGTGGCCATGACTACGGTTTCTCCGTACTGCACGGTTACTGCCGCATTTGCTTGTTGAGCCAACTTTCCGGTTTTAATGGTAAGTTGTCTACCCAACCATTCGGTTTGAAAAGTTTTTTCTTTAGACATAATTACGATTTTGCCTGATCAATAAACTTAAGAACTATGAAGAACATAGTGCTCTTTGTTTATTGATCAGGCGCTTTTATATTATTTTATTAAATATTTTTTATTTTCACTAAGATCTATAAAATCATCAGCCTCTTCGATTAATTTTGAAGAAGCTGTCTTTTTGAAGGCCAACACTTCAACTAAACACCCTTTGGCGCTTTGAATGTAATTTACCAAAGGCACATAGTCACCATCTCCGGTTATCAAGACTATAACATCTATTTTTTCAGCTAACCTTATGGCGTCCACTGTAATACCCACATCCCAATCAGCTTTTTTAATACCTCCTGTGAATATTTGCAGGTCTTTCATTTTTATCTCAAACCCTTGTTGTTGCAGAGCCTCAAAAAAAGGAAACTCTTCTTCGCTTTCAGTTCGAATGACATAGGCTTTGGCCCGAATTAACTTCCTTGAACCGGTGGCTGTTTTTAAAATTTCTTTAAAATTAACTTTTCGACTGTATAAATTTTTGGCGGAGTGGTACATATTGGCTACATCTACCAATACAGCCACTCTCTGTTCTTTGTGTTTGTGCATATTGTTCATATATCTAAATCCCCTTGTCTTTTAAAAAGAGCAAGGGGATTAGGTCTTTATTCTTTTTCTTTTGAGTTTGTTTCTTCTTCTTCCTCGTCTTCCTCGCCAGGCAATTGATCCTTTTTATCCAGAAGTTCTTCTAGTTGTTTTTTCTCTTCTTCCTCTTCTTCTATTTTTTTGGCTATTTTAAGATTGAGTTTCTTAGCTAGTTTTTTAAATTCTTCTTCGTTTTCTTTTTTTAAGTATTTTAACAATCTCTTTCTTTCTCCGAGTTTTTTTAATAGACCTCTTCTAGAAGAATGATCCTTTTTATGAACCTTTAAGTGTTCGGTTAATTGTTTGATCTCCTCTGTCAAGATGGCTATTTGTACCTGGGGCGAGCCAGTGTCGTTTTCGTGAGACTTGAATTTTTTAATGATTTTGTCCTTTAGGTTTTTTTCTAACATTTTTTCCAAAACCGAGTTAAGCAGTATTTTAACTCCTTAACCAAGTAGAGGTTATTCGTAATGGATTTTTTATATCAAACTTTAAAATAACACAGAAGATAAAAAAAATCAAGGGGACTTGGTTTTTGTGATGGACCTAGTCTGCTATTGTTTTCTTATTATTTCCAAAACCTCGTCTCTTTTTTCCTCCATAGTCTCTTTGTCTCGGGCCTCCAGATTCAATCTGACCTTTTCTTCAGTGTTAGAACCTCTAACATTAAACCAAAAATCAGGATATTCTATAGTAACCCCATCTAATTTATTTATCTCTCCGTCAGAGTAATTTTCTTCTAAGACCTTAAAAACCTCTTCTTTGTCCTCAACCTCTGAGTTTATTTCTCCTGAATGATGGTATTTTTTTAAAGGTTCGATATAATCAGCGCTTGTTATATTATTTTGCGAGAACTCTTGTAACAATTTCCCGATTATTATAACTGGCACCTCGAAACAACCCACATCCATGTTCAAAAAAAAGTGTCCTGAAGACTCTCCGGCAAAATAGGCGCTTTCTTCAAGGGTTTGTTCTTTTATCAAGGAGTGTCCCACCTTGGTTATTACTGGAGTGCCGCCATTTTCCCTGATCATATCCTCAGTTATTTTTCCCGGTCTTATATCATAACAGATCTTTGATCCGGGCCGTTCTTTTAGAAATATTTTAGCCAATATTCCACGAATTATTGATTGATCTATAGACTCCCCTTTGTTATCAACAAAAAATACCCGATCTCCGTCTCCATCCACAGCGATCCCTATATCAGCTCCTTCTTGCTTAACCCTGTGTTTTAGGTCTTCCATATTCTCCGGTTTTAAGGGGTCTGCTTCATGGGCCGGAAAAGTACCGTCCAGCTCAAAATTCATTTTTACTAACTCACAATCAAGTCTTTCAAACATGGCTTCCAAGAATTGAGCCCCCATCCCGTTGGCCGGGTCAGCCACCACCTTTAAGGGTTTTATGGATAAGGGGTCGAAAAAGGAAAAATCGTGGTCCATTTGAGCCTTTAAAACACCCTCTTTTTTTCTTAAACTACCTTCCTTCTCCGCCTTTTCCAATTTTTCGGTTTCAATATTTTCCTTGATAAGATTTATTCCTGTATCAAAGCTTACTGGCTTAGCTTTTTCTCTGGTGAGCTTGAAGCCATTCCATTCTCCGGGGTTGTGCGAAGCCGAGACCATAACTCCTCCGTCACTATTCAAGTGACCCACCCCAAAATAAAAAGTTGGAGTGGAGATCATACCTATATCGACCACCTCAGACCCCCCAGCAACCAGTCCCTGAACCAGGGATTTTTTTAATTCCGGAGTGGAAAGTCTCATATCTCCCCCCACCACTATTTCTGGATTGCTTTTTTTACTTTCCTGGCTTATTAGATTGGCAAAAGCCAGACCTATACTGTATGCTGTATCTTCATCCAGGTCTTTTTTGTAAACTCCCCTAATGTCATAAGTTTTAAAAATTTTAGGATTAGTGGCCATAATATTTGATTATTTTTTAATAAAAATAAAAAACCTTCCATTTTTTAGTCCTTGTTTTAGCTTTGTTTTTATGATTAAATTTAGTTAATTAAATTATATCAGCATTATGAATGATAAGGCAATAAAGGAAATTATTTTATCCAAACCCCGGAACAGGTCTAGGTTAATGGAATTAAAGAGAAGGATATCTAGAAAATACGGTGTAGAGACCCAAAAGAACTCGGATATTTTAAGGGTGTACCATAAACTCGTCAGGACCGGCCAGGTTCGGAAGGATTTTGAACTAGAAGAACTTCTTAGAAAAAGAAGTATCAGGACCTTGTCCGGCATCGCTCCGGTGGCTGTTTTGACCAAGAATTATCCCTGTCCCGGCAAGTGTGTTTATTGTCCCACTGAAAAAAGCGTTCCCAAGAGTTATTTATCCAATGAACCGGCTGTTATGAGAGCCATCAGGAATAACTACGACCCCTATAAACAGACCCAGTTAAGGTTAAGGGCCCTGGAAAACAACGGACACCTACCCACTAAGATAGAGTTGATAGTTATCGGCGGTACCTGGAGTGTTTTGCCTAAGAAATATAAATATTGGTATATAAAGGAATGTTTTCGGGCCGCCAATGACTATCCTTACAATCGGGATCAATCCTTTGAG